>NZ_JBEZUT010000454.1:0-5318 GCF_040636595.1 Kitasatospora sp. NPDC036755 | reverse complement strand
TCCTGCACCCGGCCGATCATGGCGAGGTCGTCGGCCAGCCAGAACGAGCAGGCCAGGAAGGCGCCCTCGTGGCCGGAGAGGCCGTCGACGTTGTTGCCCGACTCGTCGTGGGTCGGGTAGCGCAGCACGAAGCCGTCCTCGGTGGACAGCTCGCGCTGGATCGCCTCGATGGTCCCGATCACCCGCTTGTCGTCCGGGGGCAGGAAGCCGACCTGGGGGATCAGCAGCAGCGAGGCGTCCAGCTCCTTGCCGCCGTAGTACTGGGTGAAGGTGTTGCGCTCGGGGTCGTAGCCCTTCTCGCAGACGTCCGCGTGGATCTGCGCGCGCAGCTCGCGCCAGCGCTCCAGGTGGCCGCCGGAGGCGTCCTCGGGGGTCTGCTCCAGCAGCTTGATGGTGCGGTCGACGGCGACCCAGGCCATCACCTTGGAGTGGACGAAGTGCCGGCGCGGGCCGCGGACCTCCCAGATGCCCTCGTCCGGCTCCTGCCAGTGGTCCTCCAGGTAGTCGATCAGGCGCAGCTGGAGCTGGTGGGCGTGGTCGTTGCGGACCAGGCCGGTCATGTGGGCGAGGTGGAGGGCCTCGACGACCTCGCCGTAGACGTCGAGCTGGAGCTGTCCGGCGGCGCCGTTGCCGACCCGGACGGGCTGGGAGCCCTCGTAGCCGGGCAGCCAGTCCAGCGAGGACTCGGTGAGCTCGCGCTCGCCGGCGATGCCGTACATGATCTGGAGGTTCTCCGGGTCACCGGCGACGGCGCGCAGCAGCCACTCGCGCCAGGCGCGGGCCTCCTCGCGGTAGCCGGTGCGCAGCAGCGAGGAGAGGGTGATGGCGGCGTCGCGCAGCCAGGTGTAGCGGTAGTCCCAGTTGCGCTCGCCGCCGATGTCCTCGGGCAGCGAGGTGGTGGGGGCGGCGACGATCCCGCCGGTGGGGGCGTAGGTGAGGCCCTTGAGGGTGATCAGGGAGCGGATCACGGCCTCGCGGTAGGGGCCCTGGTAGGTGCACTGGTCGGCCCACTCGTGCCAGAAGTCGGCGGTGGCGTCGAGCAGCTCCTCGGCGTCCGGGGTCCGGGGCGGGTCGAGGTGGGAGGCCTGCCAGGTGAGGGCGAAGGCGATCCGCTCGCCGGCGGTGACGGTGAAGTCGGCGTAGGTGGTGAGGTCACGGCCGTAGGTCTCGGCCTCGCCGTCCAGCCAGACCGAGTCGGGCCCGGCCATGGCGACGGTGCGGTGGCCGCCGTCGGGCTGCTCGACGCGGTGCACCCAGGGCACCACCCGGCCGTAGGAGAAGCGCATCCGCAGCGCCGAGCGCATCCGCACGGTGCCGGAGACGCCCTCGACGATCCGGATCACCTGGGGGACGGCGTCCTTGCCGGCCAGCGGGCGCAGCGGCATGAAGTCGATCACCCGGACGGTGCCGCCCTGGGCGTCCCACTCCTGCTCCAGGATCAGCGAGTCGCCCCGGTAGCGGCGGCGGTCGGCGGGCAGCGCGGGGGCGGCGGCGGTGGGCGGGGGGACCCGCAGGTCGGCGGTGTCGGCGAGGCGGGTGCGGCCGGCGCCGGCGGGGGGTGTGGCGGCGGCCGGTGCGGGGACCTCGGTCAGGACGGCCTCGGCCGGGCCGATCCGCCAGAAGCCGTGTTCATCGGTGCCGAGCAGGCCGGCGAACACGGCCGGCGAGTCGAAGCGGGGAAGGCAGAGCCAGTCCACCGCCCCGTCCCTGCTGACCAGGGCAGCGGTCTGCATGTCCCCGATGAGTGCGTAGTCCTCGATACGGCCGGCCACGTGGATCTCCAGTTCGCAATGTGGTCAGGGCATCGGCGAGCGGAGGGAGCGAGCGGGCTGCGGGGCCGGATGTCCACCCCGGGACGTCCGGCCTGCCGGGGGTGGTGGCAGGCCCTGCTGGAGTGTCCGCGGGGCTCGGTCGAGCCCCTGGAGTGGGTGGGGATGGGCTTGGAATACGGGGAGGTCCGGTCGCGCATCGGGGACCGGGAGTGTCCTGACCCTCCCACGCCCTCCGCGTGCTCGTGCTGTCGGCGATGCGTCCGAGCAGCTTACGACGGACGAAAGGGGCGAAGCACGCGGACGCAGCCCGGTGTGGCGCCGCAATTCGGCGGAAATGCCGTGCATCGTGAGGGCGCCGCGCAGGATGGTCCGGAAGGATCACCTCCGCCTGGTCCGGGCGGAGGGGACGGCATGGTCCGGACGGACACCGCGCTCTGGCCCGGTCCGGTGGGTTGTGCGACCGGTGTGACGGCTGCGCCTCCTGATGCGCCGGTGGTGCGCCCCGCGCGCGCTCCCGGCGCGGCGCGCGCGGCCCGAACGGCGTCCGGGTCAGGGCACTGATACCCTGGTATCCCGTGGACCGGCGGGATCAAACGCCCCGGACCAGCCGAACCGACGACCAACGAGCGCCGCGCACCGAGCCGGCCTCCGTCGCCCGGCGAACCCCGAGCCTCCCGCCCACGTCTGCTTCGACACGCGACCCACGGGAGCCCCCTCTTGGCACAGCCCCATTCCGGCAAGGCAGCGAACGGCCGCGCCGTGACGACCAAGCACCTCTTCGTCACCGGGGGTGTCGCCTCTTCTCTCGGAAAGGGGCTCACCGCCTCCAGCCTCGGTGCGCTGCTCAAGGCCCGCGGCCTGCGCGTGACGATGCAGAAGCTCGACCCGTACCTCAACGTGGACCCGGGCACCATGAACCCGTTCCAGCACGGTGAGGTGTTCGTCACCGACGACGGCGCCGAGACCGACCTGGACATCGGCCACTACGAGCGCTTCCTGGACACCAACCTCCACGGCTCGGCGAACGTCACCACCGGCCAGGTGTACTCGACCGTCATCGCCAAGGAGCGCCGCGGCGAGTACCTGGGCGACACCGTCCAGGTCATCCCGCACATCACCAACGAGATCAAGTCCCGGATCCGCCGGATGGCGACCGAGGACGTCGACGTGGTGATCACCGAGGTCGGCGGGACCGTCGGCGACATCGAGTCGCTGCCGTTCCTGGAAGCCGTCCGCCAGGTGCGCCACGAGGTCGGCCGGGACAACGTCTTCTTCGTGCACGTCTCCCTGCTGCCGTACATCGGCCCCTCGGGCGAGCTGAAGACCAAGCCCACCCAGCACTCCGTCGCCGCCCTGCGCAACATCGGCATCCAGCCCGACGCGATCGTGCTGCGCGCCGACCGCGAGGTCCCGCAGGCGATCAAGCGCAAGATCTCGATGATGTGCGACGTGGACGAGGAGGCCGTGGTCGCGGCCATCGACGCCAAGTCGATCTACGACATCCCGAAGGTCCTGCACGGCGAGGGCCTGGACGCCTACGTGGTGCGCCGCCTGGACCTGCCGTTCCGCGACGTCGACTGGACCACCTGGGACGACCTGCTGCGCCGCGTCCACGAGCCGCAGCACATCGTCAAGGTCGCCCTGGTCGGCAAGTACATCGACCTGCCCGACGCCTACCTGTCGGTGACCGAGGCGCTGCGCGCCGGCGGCTTCGCCAACAACGCCCGCGTCGAGATCAAGTGGGTCACCTCGGACGACTGCGAGACCCCCGAGGGCGCCCAGGCGCAGCTCGGCGACGTCGACGCGATCTGCATCCCCGGCGGCTTCGGCGACCGCGGCGTCAACGGCAAGGTCGGCGCCATCACCTTCGCCCGCGAGAACAAGGTGCCGCTGCTGGGCCTGTGCCTGGGCCTGCAGTGCGTCGTCATCGAGGCGGCCCGCAACCTGGCCGGCCTGCCGGAGGCCAACTCCACCGAGTTCGACGCCGCCGCCAAGCACCCGGTCATCTCCACCATGGCCGAGCAGCTGGCCATCGTCGACGGCAAGGGCGACCTGGGCGGCACCATGCGCCTGGGCCTGTACCCGGCCAAGCTCGCCGAGGGCTCGATCGTGCGCGAGGTGTACAACGGCGAGCAGTACGTCGAGGAGCGCCACCGCCACCGCTACGAGGTCAACAACGCCTACCGCGCGGACCTGGAGAAGACCGGCCTGGTGTTCTCCGGCCTCTCGCCCAAGGGCGACCTGGTCGAGTACGTCGAGTACCCGCGCGAGGTGCACCCCTACCTGGTGGCCACCCAGGCCCACCCGGAGCTGAAGTCCCGTCCGACCCGCCCGCACCCGCTGTTCGCGGGCCTGGTCAAGGCGGCCATCGAGATCAAGACCGCGGTCTCCGAGTAGTCCTCCCCGGTCGTTCACCGGACGGCGGCCCCGCGATTCCCGCGGGGCCGCCGTTCGGCGTTAGATTGTGTCGTACTGACGAAAAGGGGAGAGCGATGGACGAGCAGGGCCGCCAGGGGATCTTCGACGTGGCCGAGGAGTGGGAGGTCCGGGCGAGCGGGACCCCGTTCCAGGGCAAGGTCACGGGGGTGCGCAGCGAGGAGGTCCGGATGCCCGACGGCAGCTGGGCCCGCCGGGACTACCAGACCCACCCCGGCTCGGTCTCGGTGCTCGCCCTCGACGCCGAGCAGCGGGTGCTGGTGCTGCGCCAGTACCGCCACCCGGTGCGCCAGCGGCTGTGGGAGCTGCCGGCCGGCCTGCTCGACGTGCCCGGCGAGAACCCGTGGCACGCCGCGCAGCGCGAGCTGTACGAGGAGGCCTACTGCAAGGCCGGCACCTGGCGGATCCTCGCCGACTACTACACCTCCCCGGGCGGCACCGACGAGGCGCTGCGGATGTTCCTGGCCACCGACCTGGCGCCGGCCGAGGGCGAGCGCTACGCGGCCGAGGGGGAGGAGCAGGAGATCGAGGTCGCCTGGGTGCCCGTGCCGGAGCTGATCCGGCTGATCCAGGCCGGGGAGCTGCACAATCCGACCCTGGTCACCGGAACCCTCGCCGTGCACGCCGCGCTCACCGGCCCGGACGGGCTGGACGCGCTGCGCCCGGCGGACTCGCCCTGGCCGGCCCGGCCGTTCGAGGCCTGAGCAGGTCCGGCCGCTTCCGGTCCCTCGGGGGCCCGGCCCTTCCGGCCCTACCGGCCCTTCCGGCCCTACCGGTCCTTCCGGGCCGGAGGCGGCCGGTCGGGGGACGGCCGGCCGCGTGCGTTGAGTCGTTGGGGTGATTTGCCGATTCGTACGACCGGATGTCACCTCGGCTGAGCCGGACGGTCGAACTACGCTTCGCAGACAGGGCGCCCGTCCCGGGCCGCCTCCGCCGAGCTCCTCAGGAGCTCCGGAGGCTGGGCACCGGAAGCCGAGCGTCGGATGCCGAGCGCGGGATGACGTCGGGAGTGGCACGGGTGGCGAGGAAGACGGCGACGATGGACCCCGGCCCCGGCGCGCCCGCCGGGGCCGTCCCGGGCCTGGAGCGGCTGCCGGCCGCGCCCGCGCT
>NZ_JBEZUT010000453.1:0-5404 GCF_040636595.1 Kitasatospora sp. NPDC036755 | reverse complement strand
CGGGGTGGGCCGGCGGCCCGCGCCGGGCCGGCCGCCCGGGCCGCTCGCCCGTAGGCGGGGGGGGGGCGGTGGGGCGCGCGCCGGGCCGGGCGGCCCCCCCCCCGCCTCTCCGTTCGGTGCGGCCCTCCGTTCGCTGCGGCTCGCCGTTCGGCCCGCCTCGCCGTTCGGCCCCGCTGCCGCGCGCGGGACGGCGGGCCCCTACTGGCCGGCGTGGTGGACGAACCGGTAGGTGTCCCGGTCGAGTTCGGTGACCTGGACGCCGATCGCGGCGGGCCCGGCGATCCGGGCGCGCAGGGCGGCGAGCACCCGGTCGCTCAGCGCGGCGCGCTGCTCGACGCTGCGGCCGGCCAGGATCTTCACCTCCACCAGCACCACGGCCTCGCCGCTAGCCCCGTCGCCGACGCGGTGGTGGTCGGCCGCGCGGAAGACGGTCTTGCAGTCCGCCACCGTGGTGTCGATCACCTCGGCGATCGCCTGGTGGACCTCGGTGGCCAGGGCCGAGCGGTCGAAGTCGAGTTCGGCCGAGTGGTCGACCAGGATCTGCGGCACGGGAACCTCCGGGAGAGTGTCGTCGGACCCCCGACGCTACCGGACGCCGTCGGCGCTCCCGGACGCGCCCGGGGCCCCGGCGCGGGGTGCGGCGCCGGGGCCCCGGGGGTTCCGAGGGAACGGGTGGCCGGGTCAGCAGCCGAAGTCGATCTTGCGGAAGGTCGCGTAGTGGTCGGCGGTGTAGTAGTCCTCGTGGTACTGCTTGCCGGTGACGACCCGCCGGGCGCCGCGGGTCGGCGAGCCCGGGGTGACCACGGTGTACTCGTGGTAGTAACCGGTCGACTGCGCGGGCAGCACGCGCTCCCTGTTCTGGAAGACGACGCCGTCCTGGCTGTACGGGAAGGGACCGCCGGAGGCGATCAGGTCGAGGGTGGTGTGGGCCTGGGAGGGCAGGGCCGAGAGGCACACCGAGCCGCTCACCGCGGCGTGCGCCTCGGTGGCGACGGCGATCGGCGCGAGGGTCACCAGGGCGACGGCGGCGGTGGCGGCGACGCGGGTCTTCCACGCGCGTAGAGTTCGGGTCATGACAACCAGGATGGCCGCCGCCGGGTGCCACCGGAAGCCCCGTTCCAACTCTTCACCTCCGGTCAACTCGACGTACCCTCGGGTGCCTTGACCTGGTCAGCGGCCCACCCGGGCTCAGCCGCGGGACAGCACCAGCGACTGCACCGACGGGAGCCTGCGCCAGTCGCTGGAGACGATGCTCGCGTGCGCCTTCGCCAACTGCTCGGTGCGGGCCCGCGCCTGGTCGGCCGTCGGGTCGGTGGCGCTGATCTCCGGGGCGACCAGGTGGGAGTCCGTCATCACCAGCAGGTAGTGGGCGCTGTCGTACCAGGCGGTGTCGATGGTCCTGACGTAGGTCGAGGCGTCGCCGTCGAAGACCACGAACCAGGGCCGGATCGAGGCGTCCGCGCCGGTGTACTGCCCGCGCGGGTCGCCGGTGGCCGCGCCGAGCACGGACGGGAAGACCTGCGCCTGGCCGATCCGGCCGGCCGCCGCCAGGTCCCGCAGGTGCCGGCCCTGCTCGACGTCGGTGTGCAGGGTGTCGAAGGGGTTGCCGAGCTCGACGGTGCCCGGGATCGCGTACAGCAGCACCCGGCCGGCCAGCGCCGAGCGGCTCGGCCAGTTGCCCGCCCGCACCGCCTCGTCCACGCTCGCGTACGTGCCGCCGCCGGGCTTGGCCAGCAGGTCGGCGGGGCGCAGCACGGCGGGGCCCAGGTGCTGGGCGATCAGCACGTCCAGCTGGTCCGGGCCCATCCCGAGGTTGGCCGAGTAGCCCGGCTTGAGCTCCAGCTTGATCACCAGCGGCCCGGCACCCGGGTGCGCGGCGAGCCAGACCCGGACGTCGTCCAGGCAGCTCTCCAGGTTCTGGTCGGTGCTGCCGGCGTAGAGCTGGGCGGGGGTGGTGGCGGCCGTGCAGTTGTTGGAGTTGCCGAACGGGTTGGAGTGGCTGACCTGCCACTGCTTGGTCACGATGTTCGGCCAGAGGTCCAGCTCGATCATCCCGGTGCCGGTGTCCAGGCCCTGGGCGAGGTACGGGAAGGCGGCCGGGTCGTAGGTGTTGTGGAGGCCGACGGTGGTCGCGGAGCCGAACGGCAGGTCGCCCGGCCCGCCCGGGGTGGCGTCCGCCGGGGAGGTCGGGACCAGCGCCGCCGCGGCGGCGATCAGTCCGGCGGCCAGGAATCCGGTCAGGGTGCGGCGTACGGTCATCGGAACGGTCCCCCCAAGTCGTGGGATGCCGGCCGCCCTGCTCCCGGGCAGCCTGACGAAGCATCGCCCGCCCGGGCGTGCTCAGGATGAAGAAGGCACGACAATAGCGTGACGGCTGCACCGCTTCTCCCCGACTCCCCTCCCCTTCCTCCACCCGCCCCACACCCGTCGCAGCCGCCACGCCCGGGGCGTTGACGGAGCGTCAGGGCACCGGAGCCCTGGGTTAGCGTGGCCCGCGACGGGGTGCGGGCGGCCGGCCCGTACCGAGGCGCCAGCAGCGGAGGAAGCCGATGTCCCTGGTCCGGGTCCACAACTTCTCGATCTCCCTGGACGGCTACGGCACGGGCGAGGGGCAGAGCCTCGACGAGCCCTTCGGCCATGCCGCCCACCGGCTGCACGACTGGTTCTTCGGCACCCGGACGTTCCGTCGGATGAGCGGCAAGGAGGGCGGTGCCACCGGCGTGGACGACGCGATGGCCCGCACCTGGAGCGACGGCATCGGCGCGGAGATCATGGGCCGCAACAAGTTCGGCCCGCAGCGCGGCCCCTGGCAGGACGAGGACTGGCGCGGCTGGTGGGGACCCAACCCGCCGTTCCACACCCCGGTCTTCGTGCTCACCCACCACCCTCGCCCCTCGCTGGAGATGGAGGGCGGGACGGTCTTCCACTTCCTCGACGCCTCCCCCGAGGAGGCGCTGCGCCGGGCCCGGGAGGCGGCCGGCGGCCTGGACGTGCGGATCGGCGGCGGTCCGAGCACCGTCCGGGCCTTCCTGGAGGCCGATCTGGTCGACCACCTGCACCTGGTCGTGGTGCCGATCGTGCTCGGCCGGGGCGAGCGGCTCTGGGACGGGCTGGAAGGGCTGGAGCAGCGCTTCCGCACCGAGGCGGTGTCCAGTCCGAGCGGCGTCACCCACCTCACCCTCACCCGGCCGTAGCCGCCGCCCCGGAGTCCGGGGGCCGGGACCGGTACGGACGACGGCGGCCTCCCCGCGGGTGCGGGGAGGCCGCCGTCGTGTCCTGCCGCCCGCCGGTGCCGGACGGCTACCGGATCAGGGCCGGTCGGATCGGGGCCTGCGGATCAGACGCGGTCGGCCGCGATCAGCACGTACTGGAAGGAGCCGTCCTTGTAGGACTCGATGAACGCCTCCTCGATGCCGGTCACCAGCGAGGTGGTGTTCCGCAGCTCCCAGTAGGGCAGGGTGTCCGGGGTCAGGTCGATCACGGCCTGGGGCACCAGGCGGTTGTCGGCCATCGCCCGCAGGTACTCGCGGCGCGAGTGGATGTTGCACTCGAAGTGGGCGTTGATCTGCGAGACCCACTTCGACGGCTGGCCGTAACGCGGGTTCCAGCAGCCGGTGATGGTCACGTACCGGCCGCCGACGCTCAGCACCCGGGAGTGCTCGGCGAACAGGTCGTGCAGGTCGACGTACATGCTGGACTCGTTGTTCCAGGAGCCCGCGGCCGAACCGGTCGCGACGGGCATGTCCAGCATGTTGGCGACCCGGGAGCGGACGTACTCGCCGATGCCCAGCTCGGCGGCGCGCTTGTTGCCGAAGTCGGCCTGCTGGGTGGAGAGGGTCAGGCCCTCGACCCGGCAGCCGAAGCGCTGGTGGGCCATCACCATCGAGCCGCCGCGGCCGCAGCCGGCGTCGACCAGGGTGTGGTCGGCACGGATCTCGCCGAGGTTGTCGAGCAGCAGGTCGGTCTGGGCGGACTCCAGCCGGTGCAGCTCGGCGATCACCTTCTTCTCGCGCTCGCTGTCGGTCGGGTCGCCGATCGCGGCGTGGTCGATCTCGCCGATGCCGTAGTGGTGGTGGTAGAGGCCGTCGACGTCACCCAGGCGAAGGTTGACCGGGCGGGCCTCGTGGTCCCAGTAGCGTGCGATGTCGCCCTGGTACGGAGTCGCCGGGCCGGGGATGGTGTTGCCGGGGGTGGTGATGTCGTCGGTCACGGACATGGGACAGCTCCTAGCGGATGTCAACGGAATGGTCAGGTCTGGTCAGGAATGATCAGGGTTGGTCAATGGGTGCCCGACAGGGGCGAACACCGCCGGCGGCGGCCGGTTCCACCACGACGGCCGGTTCCACCGCGGCGGACGGCGTCACCAGAAGTCGGGCAGGGTGTAGCGGTAGGTGTTGGTCTGGTGCCAGTAGTGGTTGCCGTCGACCCACGCGGCCACACCGCGCAGGAACCGTACGAGCGTGGGCACCGGGCAGGACACCGCCAGGGCCGCCGCCTCCGCCTCGAAGGCCAGCATCAGCTCGTTGTGGACCTCGACCGCCTTCAGGTAGCCCTCCTTGCGGGAGACGCCCTCGCGCTCGGAGATCACCACCGGCAGGTTCAGGTGCAGTCCGGGGCTGTTCAGCTCCTTCATGTACGAGTACAGGTCGTTGACGATGGTGGTCGCGTTGGAGGCCAGGGCGATCACCCGCTGCATGGCGGGCAGCGCGTGCAGCTCGGCGGGCAGCTCGTAGCCGCCGACGGTGTCCGTGATCGTCGGGCAGGGGCGGAAGTTGTTGAACTGGCGCATGGCCAGGTACTCCCACACCTCCGGGACGTGGTCCGCCTGGTCCCAGGAGGCCTCGGCCAGGTACCCGAGGTGCAGCCGCGCCATGTCGTGCCGGAACCGGTCCGACTGGGAGGGCGTGGCGGCCCGGGTGAAGTACTCCATCGCGGAGTGGTAGGAGCGCCGGGGCGCGTCCGAGGACAGCGACTCCTCCCACGCCGGGTGGTACTCCGGCGTGGTGTGCAGCGGGTCGAGCGCGGTGTGCGCGAGCAGCAGGCGGCTGCCCAGGCCGATCGGCGAGCCGCCGAGGTCCTCGCAGTAGCAGTCGTCGACCGCGTTCTCGGCCACCATCAGGCGGGCCGCGAGCATCAGGTGGTCGACGCTCGGCGCGTCCGGGTGGCAGGCCACCATGTAGCGCCCGGTGGAGAACCCGTCGAAGTCCTTCTCCCACTCCGGCGGGTAGAGCTCGATCTCCTCCATCGCCCAGACCTTGAGCGCGGCGCTGAGCGCCTCCACCCGCACCGGGTCGGGCTCGGCGATCGGGTGGTGGTAGAGGCCGGGGATCGGGTCGCCGGGGCTGGGCTTGCCGCCGGTCGGCGCCTGGGCGGCGGAGCCGGCGGCGGCCGGGGCCGCGACGGC
>NZ_JBEZUT010000452.1:0-5414 GCF_040636595.1 Kitasatospora sp. NPDC036755 | reverse complement strand
GACTCCGCCTCCGGCCGACGCGACCGCACCAACGCCACACACCGGACACCCTCCCCGGCACCGTCCAGGACATCCTGCGCCATCCCGGTCAGCACGCCGTCCGGGCCGAGCTCCAGGAACACCGAGACGCCCTGCTCGTGCAGCGTGCGCACACCGTCGGCGAAACGCACGGTCTCACGCACGTGCCGCACCCAGTACTCCGGGTCCCGCAGCTCCTCACCCGCGACCGCGCCCGTCACATTCGACACCACCGGAACCACCGCCGGCGCGTACGACACCGAGCGCGCGACCTCGCGGAACTCCGCCAGCATGCCGTCCATCAGACCCGAGTGGAACGCGTGCGAGACCGAAAGCCGCTTCGACTTCCCGAACCGCGACGCCACCTCCAAGACGGCGTCCTCGGCACCCGAAATCACCACCTGCGACGGGCCGTTCACCGCCGCGATCGACACGCCATCACGCAGTTCGGCCACCACCTCGGCCTCGGTCGCCCGCACCGCGACCATCGCACCACCGGCCGGCAACGCCTGCATCAGACGACCACGCGCCGCCACCAACCGCGCCGCATCCGCCAGCGAGAACACCCCCGCCACGTGCGCCGCCGCCAGCTCGCCCACCGAGTGACCGGCCACGAAGTCCGCCTGCACGCCCCAGGACTCGACCAGACGGAACAGCGCCACCTCGAACGCGAACAGACCCGGCTGCGCCACACCCGTCGCCTCCACCGCGGAGGCGTCCCCGCCCCAGACCACCTCCCGCAGCGGCACCTCCAGATGCGGATCCAGCTCCGCGCACACCTCGTCGAAAGCCTTCGCGAACACCGGGAACGCCTCGTACAACCCCCGGCCCATTCCGAGCCGCTGACTGCCCTGCCCGGTGAACAGCACCGCCGTGCCACCCTGAGGCGCAGGCGTCGAATCGCCTTCCGCCACCGCGGCCAGCGCTTCCCTCAGCGTCGCGTGGTCGGCGCCCACCACGGCGGCGCGGTGGTCCATCGCGGCCCTGGTCGTGGCCAGCGAGAACCCGACGTCCATCGGGTCCAGCGCCGCATCGCCCTCCAGCAGCGCGAGCAGCCGGGCCGCCTGACCTCGCAGCCCCGCCTCCGAGCGCGCCGACAGCACCCACGGCACGAGCGGAAGAGTGCCACGCTCCACGGCCTCGACGGGCTGCTCGGCGCCACGCGGCTGCTCGGCGTCGAGCGCCTCGGGGGCTTCGGGGGCTTCGGAAGCCGAGGGGGCTTCGATGATCACATGGGCGTTGGTGCCACCGAACCCGAAGGAGGAGACGGCGGCCCGACGCGGGCGCCCCTCGACCGCCGGCCACTCCCGCGCCTCGGTCAGCAACTCCACCGCACCCGCCGACCAGTCCACCTTCGGCGACGGCTCGTCCACGTGCAGCGTCTTCGGCATCACCCCGTGCCGCATCGCCAGCACCATCTTGATCACACCCGCCACACCCGCCGACGCCTGCGCATGACCGATGTTCGACTTCAACGACCCCAACCACAAAGGCCGTTCGGCCTCCCGGCCCTGCCCGTACGTCGCCAGCAACGCCTGCGCCTCGATCGGATCACCCAGCGCCGTCCCCGTACCGTGCGCCTCCACCACATCCACATCCGCCGACGCCAACCGCGCCGACGCCAACGTCTGCCGAATCACCCGCTGCTGCGACGGACCGTTCGGCGCCGTCAGACCGTTCGACGCACCGTCCTGATTCACCGCACTGCCCCGCACCACCGCCAGCACCCGGTGCCCACGCCGACGCGCCTCCGACAACCGCTCCAACAACACCACCGCCACACCCTCGGCCCACGCCGTCCCATCGGCCGACGCCGCGAACGCCTTGCACCGGCCATCGACCGCCAGCCCCCGCTGCCGCGAGAACTCCACGAAGGCCAGCGGCTCGGACATCACCGTGACGCCGCCGACCAGGGCCATCTCCGTCTCGCCCTGGCGCAGGGACTGCGCGGCCAGGTGCAGCGCCACCAGCGAGGACGAGCACGCCGTGTCCACCGTCACCGCAGGCCCCTCGAGACCCAGCGTGTACGACACCCGACCGGAGGCGACACTGCCGGCCGTCCCGGTGCCCAGGTAACCCTCGATCCCCTCGGGCAGCGGAGACACCTTGGTCGCGTAGTCGTGGTACATGACGCCGGAGTAGACGCCGACCTTGCTGCCGTGCAGCGCGGTGGGGTCGATGCCCGCCCGCTCGAAGGCCTCCCACGAGGTCTCCAGCAGCAGCCGCTGCTGCGGGTCCATCGCCAGCGCCTCGCGCGGCGAGATCCCGAAGAACCCCGCGTCGAACCCGCCGGCGTCCCGCAGGAAGCCGCCCTCACGGACGTACGAGGCCCCCACCCGGTCCGGGTCCGGGTCGAACAGGCCGTCCAGGTCCCAGCCGCGGTCGTCCGGGAACTCCGAGATCGCGTCCCGCTCGTCCACGAGCAACCGCCACAGCTCCTCGGGGGACGTCACCCCGCCCGGCAGCCGGCAGGCCATCCCGACGATCGCGATCGGCTCGTGGTCCCTCGACTCGAGCTCCTCCAGCCGTTTGCGGGTCTGCCGGAGGTCGGTGACCGCGCGCTTCAGGTAATCGCGGATCTTCTCGTCATTCGCCATGGTCAGCCTGTTCCTTGGGTCGGGCGGGGCACTGTCTGCGGTTCACGACGGGCTGGTTCAGGACAGCCCGAGTTCCTCGTCCATGAGGTCGAAGAACTCGTCGTCGGTCGCCGCGTCGAGATCGGTGTCGATCGCGGGGGCGCTCGGGCCGATCCCCCACTTGGTCACCAACTCACCGATCTTTCCGGCCACTTCGGAGCGCGTGTGCTCGTCCGCGAGCAGTGCGGAGAAGGCCGCGTCCAGCCGTTCCAGCTCGGCCGCCACGGAGTCCGCGCCACCCGCCGCCTCGGGGACGAGCCGGTCCCGCAGGTGCTCGGCGATCGCGGCGGGCGTGGGGTAGTCGAAGAGCAGGGTGGCCGGCAGCCGGACCCCGCTCGCGTCGGAGATGCGGTTGCGGAGTTCGACGGCGGTGAGGGAGTCGAAGCCGACGTCCTTGAACGCCTGCTGCGCACCGATCGCGTTCGCCCCGGAGCGTCCCAGTACGGCCGCCGCGCTGCCCCGTACGAGGTCGAGCACCACCTTCGCCCGCTCCGCCTCGGACAGTCCGGCCAGCCGGCGGCCGAGCGTCTGCCCCTCCGTGACGGCGGCCTGCTGTGCGGCCCGGCGCCGGGGGCGGACCAGCTGCCGCAGGAGCGGCGAGACCGTGCCGGGGGCCGCGTCGGCGAGACCGCCGAGGTCCAGCTTGGCGGGGGTGAGGTCCGGTACGGCCGAGCGGAGCCCGGCGTCGAGCAGGGCCATCCCCTCCGCCGCGGAGAGTTCCAGCATTCCACCGCGCCGGATCCCGCGGGCGCCGCCCTCGTCGAGCCGGCCGCCCATGCCGGCCGACTGCGCCCAGAGGCCCCAGGCGAGCGAGCTCGCGGGCAGGCCCTGGGCCCGCCGCTGCCGCGCCAGACCGTCCAGGAACCCGTTGGCCGCGGCGTAGTTGCCCTGACCAGGGTTGCCCAGCACGGCGGCCGCCGACGAGAACAGCACGAACGCGGCCAGGTCCGTGTCGCGGGTCAACTCGTGCAGGTGCCAGGCGGCGTCGACCTTCGGACGGAACACCCCGTCCAGACGCTCCGGCGTCAACGCCGTCACCACACCGTCGTCCAGCACACCGGCCGTGTGCACCACCGCCGTCAGCCCACGCTCCGCCGGCACCGACGCCAACAGACCGGCCACCGACGCCCGGTCACCCAGATCACAGGCCACCACGTCCACCGACGCGGCGCCCAACTCCCGCAGACCCTCCACCAGTTCACCGACCCCGGCAGCGGCAGCACCACGACGACTCGCCAGCACCAGATGCCGCACCCCGTGCGCCACCACCAAATGCCGCGCCACCAAAGCACCCAGAGCACCACCACCGCTCACCAGCACCGTGCCCCGCGGATCCAGCGAACCGAACCCCGGCTCCGCCCCCTCCGCGCCCGCACGCACCAGCCGGGGCACCCGCGCCTCCCCGCCGGCCAGCACGACCTGCGGCTCACCCGACGCCACCGCCCGCGCCACCGGACCGCGCGACGACACCGAAGCGTCCGTGTCCGCGTCGACGTCCACCACCACGAACCGGCCCGGGTTCTCCGCCTGCGCCGACCGCACCAGACCCCAGACCGCGGCCACCGCCGGATCCTGCGCCACCCCACGGGTCAGCACCACCGACACACCGGAACCCTCACCGGCCAACCGCTCCCGCATCCACTCCAAAGCACGCCCGGCCAGCACCCGAGCCCGCTCCGGACCCTCACCGACCACCTCACCGACCAGGTCGCCGGTCAGATCCAACACCTCCGGCTCGACAGCACCCTCCTCCGGCAGCACCACCGGCACCCACTCCACCCGGAACAGCGCATCCCCCGCACCACGCCCCGCCGACGACAACTGGTCACCGGTCACCGCACGGAAGGCCAGGGACTCAACGTCGACCAGCGGGGCCCCTCCGGCATCGGCGATCCGGAGCGTCACGCTGTCCGCCCCGGAGCGGGTCACCCGGACCCGCAGCGCCGACGCACCGGCGGCGTGCAGACGGACACCGTTCCAGGCGAACGGCAGCAGCAGCCGGCCCTCGCCCTGGGCGACGGCCCCGAAGCTGGTGGCGTGCAGGGCGGCGTCCAGCAGGGCCGGGTGCAGGCCGTAGCGGCCGGCCTCGCCCCGGAGCTGCTCGGGCAGTTCGACCTCGGCGAAGACCTCCTCACCGCGCGTCCACACCGCCCGCAGCCCCTGGAACGACGGCCCGTAGCCGTAGCCGGTCTCGGCCTGGCGCTCGTAGAAGCCCTCGGTGTCCACGCGCTCCGCGCCGGACGGGGGCCACTCGGTCGACGCCGTGGCACCGGTCGCCGCCGCGTCGGCCTCGCTGTCGGCCTCGGTGAGCGTGCCGGTGGCGTGCCGGGCCCACGGCAGGTCGGCCGAAGCCCCCTCCGTCCGCGAGTACACGCCCACCGTCCGGCGCCCGGCCGCGTCCGCACCGGAGACCACCACCCGCAGCTGCACCCCGCCGGTGTCCGGCACCACCAGCGGCGCCTCGATCACCAGCTCCTCGACGGCACCGGCACCCACCTCGTCACCGGCCCGGACCACCAGCTCCAGCAGCCCGGTCCCCGGCACCACCACCACGCCCGACACCCGGTGGTCGGCCAGCCACGGGTGGGTGCGCAGGGAGAGTTTGGCGGTGGCGACGAGGCTGCCGTCCTCGGGCAGTTGGACCAGTGCGCCGAGCAGTGGGTGCTCGGCCGAGGTCAGGCCCGCCGCCGACACGTCACCGGCCGAGGCACCCGACTCCAGCCAGAACCGCTCGTGCTGGAAGGCGTAGGTCGGCAGTTC
>NZ_JBEZUT010000451.1:0-5428 GCF_040636595.1 Kitasatospora sp. NPDC036755 | reverse complement strand
GCTGGGGCACCGCGGCCCCGGCGGCCGCCCCCGCCGCCCCCGCGCCGCGTCCGGCCGCCGGCGGCGGCGGCGAGGACGACCCGATCGCGATCGTCGGCATGAGCTGCCGCTTCCCGGGCGGGGTGCGCTCCCCCGAGGACCTCTGGCGGCTCGTCCTGGCCGGCGAGGACGTCATCACCGACTTCCCCGCGGACCGCGGCTGGAACACCGAGGGGATCTTCGACCCGGAGCCGGGGACGGTCGGGCGGACCTACGTCCGCCAGGGCGGCTTCCTGCACGACGCGACCGAGTTCGACGCCGAGTTCTTCGGCATCATGCCGCGCGAGGCGCTCGCCATGGACCCGCAGCAGCGGCTGCTGCTGCAGGCGTCCTGGGAGGCCTTCGAGCGGGCCGGCATCGACCCGTCCACTGCGCGCGGCAGCCGCACCGGCGTCTACGCGGGCATCATGTACCACGAGTACGGCAGCCGCCTCGCCCAGGTGCCGGACGACCTGACGGGCTACCTGGGCAACGGCAGCGCCGCCAGCATCGCCTCCGGCCGGGTCGCCTACACCCTCGGCCTGGAGGGCCCGGCGGTGACCGTCGACACGGCCTGCTCGTCCTCGCTGGTCGCCCTGCACCTGGCCTGCCAGGCGCTGCGCCAGGGCGAGGTCGAACTGGCCCTGGCCGGCGGCGTGACGGTGATGCCGACCCCGGAGATCTTCGTCGACTTCAGCCAGCAGCGCGGCCTGGCGCCCGACGGGCGCTGCAAGGCGTTCGCCGGCGCCGCCGACGGCACCGCCTGGTCCGAGGGCATCGGCATGCTGCTGGTCGAGCGGCTCTCCGACGCCCGCCGCAACGGCCACCCGGTGCTCGCGGTGATCCGCGGCTCGGCGATCAACCAGGACGGCGCCTCCAACGGCCTGACCGCCCCCAACGGCCCCTCCCAGCAAAGGGTCATCCAGGCCGCGCTGGCCGCCGCGGGCCTCTCCCCCGCCGAGGTCGACCTGGTCGAGGGCCACGGCACCGGCACCCGCCTCGGTGACCCGATCGAGGCCCAGGCGCTGCTCGCCACCTACGGCCGGGACCGCGCGGAGGACGACGAGCCGCTGCGGCTCGGCTCGATCAAGTCGAACATCGGCCACGCCCAGGCCGCGGCCGGTGTCAGCGGTGTCATCAAGGCCGTCCTCGCCGTCCGCAACGGCGTCATGCCCCGCACCCTGCACGTCGACGAGCCGTCGCCGCAGGTCGACTGGACGGCGGGCAGCATCCGGCTGCTCACCGAACAGGAGGAGTGGCCGCGCACCGGCCGCCCGCGCCGCGCCGCCGTCTCCTCCTTCGGGCTGAGCGGCACCAACGCGCACCTGATCGTCGAGCAGGCCCCGGCGGCCCCGTCCGGGCCCGCCGGGCAGGAGGGCCCCGACCCGGTCGGCGGGCCCGTCCCGCTGCCGCTGTCGGCCCGCACCGAGGGCGCGCTGGCCGACCAGGCGACGGCCCTGCTCGCCCACCTGGACGCCCACCCGGACGCCCGACTGCTCGACCTCGGCCACTCGCTGGCCACCACCCGGGCGGTGTTCGACCACCGCGCCACCGTGCTCGCCGACGACCTCGACGGCGCCCGGCGGGCGCTGACCGCCCTGGCCCGGGGCACCGGTTCGGCCGACGCCGTCACCGGCCCGCGCACCGCCGCCGGGCGGACCGCGTTCCTCTTCTCCGGCCAGGGCGCCCAGCGCCTCGGCATGGGCCGCGAACTGCACGCCGCCCACCCGGTGTTCCGGGACGCCTTCGACGAGGTGTGCGCGCTGCTCGACCCCCGGCTGGAGCGCCCGCTGCGCGAGGTGATGTGGGGCGAGGACGCCGAGGCCCTGGAGCGGACCGGGTACGCCCAGTGCGCCCTGTTCGCCCACGAGGTCGCGCTGTACCGCCTGGTGACGTCCTGGGGCGTCGTCCCCGACGTGCTGCTCGGCCACTCGATCGGCGAACTGGCCGCCGCCCACGTGGCCGGGGTGCTCTCGCTCGCCGACGCCTGCGCCCTGGTCGCCGCGCGCGGCCGGCTGATGCAGGCCCTGCCGGCCGGCGGCACGATGGTCGCCGTCCAGGCCACCGAGGCCGAGGTCGCCGGGCTGCTGGTCCCGGGCGTCGACATCGCCGCCGTCAACGGCCCCCGCTCGGTGGTGCTGTCCGGCGGGACCGAGGCCGTCCGGGCGGTCGCCGGACAGCTGCGGGCACAGGGCCGGCGCACCACCCGCCTGCGCGTCTCGCACGCCTTCCACTCCTCGCTGATGGAGCCGATGCTGGCCGAGTTCGAGGCCGTGGCACGGGAGTTGACCTACCACCGGCCGGCCGTCCCGGTGATCTCCAACGTCACCGGCGCACCGGCCGGCGACGAACTACTCGCCACCCCCGACTACTGGGTCCGGCACATCCGCTCGGCCGTCCGCTTCGCCGACGGCGCGGCGGCGCTGGCCGCCGCGGGCGTCACCCGGGTCGTCGAGCTGGGCCCGGACCGGGTGCTCAGCGCGCTCGCCGAGACCTGCCTGGACGGCAGCGGCGCGCTGGTCGTCCCGACCGCCGGACGGGACGCCGACGAGCCGCGCGCGCTGCTGCGGGCCGTCGCCCGGCTGCACGCCGCCGGCGGCACCGTCGACTGGGCCCGGTTCCTGTCCGGCCGCGGCGCCCGCCGGGTCGACCTGCCGACCTACGCCTTCGACCGCCGCCGCTACTGGCTGACCGCCGCTCCGGCGGTCCCCGACCCGACCGGCTCCGGCCAGGGCCCCGCCGGTCACCCGCTGCTCAGCGCCGTCGTGGTCGCCCCCGACGCGGACCGCCTGGTGCTCACCGGGCGGCTGGCCGTGGAGACCCAGGCCTGGCTGGCCGACCACGCGGTGCTCGGCACCACCGTGCTGCCCGGCACCGCCTTCCTGGAGCTGGCGATGCGGGCCGCCGAGGAGTCCGGCTGCGA
The DNA here is from genome assembly GCF_040636595.1 of Kitasatospora sp. NPDC036755. Lineage (NCBI taxonomy): Bacteria > Bacillati > Actinomycetota > Actinomycetes > Kitasatosporales > Streptomycetaceae > Kitasatospora > Kitasatospora sp. NPDC036755. Next base: position 2,487 of record NZ_JBEZUT010000451.1, on the reverse strand, counting down.
CCTCGTCGAGGAACTCACCATCGAGGCCCTGCTGCCGCTGAGCACCGTCAGCGGCACCGCGATCCAGGTGCTCGTCGGCGAGGCCGACCGCACCGGGCGCCGGTCCGTCTCGATCCACTCGCGGCTGGAGAGCGCCCCGGCCGGGGTCGGCTGGACCAGGCACGCCTCCGGGTTCCTGGCCGCCACCCCGGCGGCGGAGCTGCCGGCCCCGCCCGCCCCGTACACGGGCGCCTGGCCGCCGGCCGGCGCCGAGCACGTCGACATCGGCGACGTGTACGAGTACCTGACCAGCCAGGGCTACCACTACGGCCCGATGTTCCGCGGCCTCAAGGCGGTCTGGCGGACCGCCGACGAGGTGTTCGCCGAGGTGGCGCTGCCCGCCGACGCCACCGAGGACGCCGCCGGCTACCGGGTGCACCCCTCGCTGCTGGACGCCGCGCTCAGCGGAGCCGACTTCCTCGGCGGCCACCGCCCGCAGGACGTCGGCGCCTCGATGCTGCCGTTCGCCTGGAGCGGGGTGCGGCTGCACGGCGGCGGTCAGGCCCGGCTGCGGGTGCGGCTGCGGTCCGTCGGCCAGGACGCCGTCCGCCTCGAACTGTCGGACACCACCGGCCTGCCGGTCGCCAGCGTCTCCTCGCTGGTGGTCCGCGCCGTCACCCCCGACCGCCTCGCGGCGGCCGCCGACGCCTCCACCGGCACCCGCGCGCTGGAGTCCCTGCACCGGGTCGTCTGGCGGTACCTGCCGCTCGGCGCCGCCGGCGAACGCGGCACCGCCGGCTGGGCGGTGGTCGGCGAGCGGCCGCTCGACCTGCCCGGCGTACCGGTGCTCGCCGACCTGGCCGCACTCGGCAAGGAGGTCACCGACGGGGACCTGCCCGTCCCGGAGCTGATCGTCCACCCCTGCCCGGCCCCGGCCGGCGACCGGCCCGGCGACGTCCGCGCCGTCCTGGACGGCGTGCTGACCCTCCTCCAGGACTGGCTGGCCGACGACCGGTTCGCCGACTCCCGGCTGCTGGTCGCCACCCGCGGCGCGGTCGCCACCGAGGAGGACGAGCCCGTCGACCCGGCCCACGCCGCCGTGTGGGGCCTGGTACGGGCCGCCGCCCAGGAGAACCCCGGCCGGGTCCTGCTGACCGACCTCGACGGACCCCGGGTGCCCGCCGCCCTTGCCGACCTCGGCGAGCCGGAGACCGCGGTGCGCGGGGGCGACGTCCGGGTGCCGCGCCTGACCGGGGTGCCGGCCGCCGCCGCCCCGGACGGCGGCCCCTGGCAGCCGGACGGCACGGTGCTCGTCACGGGCGGCACCGGCGGCCTCGGCGCGATCGTCGCCCGCCACCTGGCCGAACGGCACGGCGTGCGCCACCTGCTGCTCACCAGCCGCAGCGGAGCCGGGCCGCGCACCGCGGAGCTGGTCGCCGAACTCGCCGCGCTCGGCGCCGAGGCGACCGTCGCCGCCTGCGACGTCGCCGACCCTCGGGCGCTCGCGGCGCTGCTCGCCGGCGTCCCGGCCGACCGTCCGCTGCGCGGCGTGGTGCACGCGGCGGGCGTCAGCGACAACGCGCTCGTTCCCGGGCTCACCGCCGAGCGCATGGACACCGTGCTCCGCCCGAAGCTGGAGGGCGCCTGGAACCTGCACCAGCAGACCGCCGGCCTCGACCTGACGGCATTCGTCCTCTTCTCCTCCTGCGCCGGCCTGCTGGTCGGCGCGGGCCAGGGCAACTACGGTGCGGCCAACCGGTACCTGGACGCCCTCGCCCGTACCCGCCGGGCCGCCGGACTGCCCGCCACCGCGCTGGCGTTCGGGCTCTGGCGGACGCCGACCTCACTCGGCGGCGGCGTCACCGAGGACGACCTGGGCCGGATGGACCGGCTGGGCATGCCCGCGCTCACCACCGACGAGGGGCTGGCGCTCTTCGACGAGGCCCTCGCCGCCGACGAGGCCGTCGTGGTGCCGATGCGGCTCGATCCGGTGGCCCTCGCGGGCGCCGGGGACCAGGTCTCGGCGATGTTCCGCGAACTGGCCCGGCGTCGGCCCACGGCCGCCCGGACGGACGCCGCCGGGCCGTCCGGCCGGACCGCCCCGGCCCCTGCCACCGCCTCCCCCGCCTCCGGCGCTGACGGCGGGAGCCTGGAGGAGCGGCTCGCCGGCCTCGGCCACGAGCAGCAGGGCCGGATCCTGCTCGACCTGGTCCGCACCCACGTCGCCGCAGTCCGGCACGACGAGCCGGCCGGCATCGACCTCGGCAAGGGCTTCACCGAGCTCGGGCTCGACTCGCTCGCCGCGATCGAGCTGCGCAACCGGCTCTCCACCGCCACCGGGCTGCGGCTGCCCGCCACGCTGATGTTCGACTACCCCAACCCGCGTGCGCTGGCCGAGTTCCTGCACGAGGAGCTGCTCCCGGGCATCCCGGCGGCCGCCGGGCCGGCGGGTACCCGGACCGCGCCCAGGCCCTCAACCCGCGGCTGGTCTACTGCTCGATCACCGGC
>NZ_JBEZUT010000450.1:0-5460 GCF_040636595.1 Kitasatospora sp. NPDC036755 | reverse complement strand
ACGCCGACCAGGAGCAGGCCGATCGAGAACTTCACGATGGTGTTCGGCTCCTTGTCCCGGCGGGACAGCCAGAGCCACAGCCAGGCGAAGACCGGTCGGCCAGCCGCAGGCTCTCGTACGAGAAGGTCGAGTAGGTGGTCAACGCCCCGCAGAGCCCGGTCCCCACCAGCAGCTGGACCTTCGAGGAGGCCGCGCCCGCCGCCACCGCGCCGGTCACCAGCCCGAGGACCAGGCAGCCGGCCACGTTCACCGTGAACGTCCCCCACGGGAACACCGAGTCGTGCCGGGACTGCACCGCCCGGTCGGTCAGGTACCGCAGCGGCGCGCCGACCACCGCGCCCGCCACCACCAGCAGCCAGTTCACTCCGCCGCCTCCCCGGCGCCCCGGCCCGCGTAGGTCACGACCTCGCAGCGGTCCAGCAGCACCAGCCCCTCCGCCACCAGCCCGTCCAGCCGCGGCAGGAACGCCCGCACCCGCTCCTCCTCGTCCACGATCACCACCGCCACCGGCAGGTCCTCGCTCAGCGACAGCAGCCGCGTGGTGTGCACCAGCGACGACGCCCCGAACCCCTCGATCCCCCGGAACACGCTCGCGCCCGCCAGCCCGGCCTCCCGGGCCCGGTGCACGATCTCGCTGTACAGCGGGCGGTGGTGCCACCGGTCGCTCTCCCCGACCAGCACGGTCAGCCGCAGCGCCGGCCCGCTCAGCCGGCTCACCGCGCGCCCCCGGCCGACCCGGCCGTTCCCCGCCCGGCCCCGCGGCGGACGGCCCGGTGGACCAGACGCCGGGTCAGTCCGGCCGCCGCCCACACCGCGAACAGCGCGCCCACCAGCGTCAGCCCGAGGTACGCCAGGGCGGGCCCGGGGCGGCCGCCCTCCAGCAGGCGGCGGATGTCCACCGCGTACGTCGAGAAGGTGGTGAAGCCGCCCAGCACGCCGGTGCCGAAGAACGGCCGCACCAGCGGATGCGCCTGCCGCCCTTCGGTGATCACCACCAGGAACACCCCGATCACCGCGCAGCCCACCACGTTGACCAGCAGCGTCGTCCACGGGAAGGCCGTCGGCCCGGTCTGCCAGCCGAGCCCGGCCGCGTACCGCGCGGAGGCCCCGATCGCCCCGCCCGCCGCGACCACCGCCACCGCCCGCCCCTGCCCGCGCAGCACCGGCGGGCGGTTCCGGACGGGGCCGGCGGCGGCTGCCGCCGCCGCGGTGCCGTCCGGCGCGTCGCCCACGGCGTCGTCCACGGCGCCCTCCGAGGTCGTCATAGCCCCATCAAACACCGGCCGTCGCCACCTGGCACACCGTCATCCGACACCGGACAATGATCCGGTGGAGATGACCCGGGAAGAGTTCGAGACGCTGGTCAGCGACGCCCTCGACCAGATCCCCCCGCAGCTCGCGGCCATGATGGACAACGTCGCGATCTTCGTCGAGGACGAACCCGACCCGAGCGACCCCGAACTCCTCGGCCTCTACGAGGGCACCCCGCTCACCGAGCGCGGCGAGTGGTACGCGGGCGTCCTGCCCGACCGCATCCTGATCTACCGCGGCCCCACCCTGCGCCACTGCGACACCCGCGAACAGGTGGTCGAGGAGGTCCGCACCACCGTCATCCACGAGGTCGCCCACCACTTCGGCTTCGACGACCACGAACTCGACAAGCTCGGCTGGTCCTGACCCCCGGCACCGGTCCGGCCCACCCCCACCCCCACCCGGCCGAAACCCGTTTTGGCGATCCGCCCTGCATCCCATATGCTTCTCGACGTCCCCGAACGCCGGGAACAGGCCACAAGCCCTCATCGTCTAGTGGCCCAGGACGCCGCCCTTTCAAGGCGGTAGCACGGGTTCGAATCCCGTTGGGGGCACGCAGTACCGTAGTAAAGTGCAGTGCGCAAGACCGCAAGACCCTGAGTGGTTCGCCACTTCTAGGTCCCGTGGAGCAGTTGGTTAGCTCGCCACCCTGTCAAGGTGGAGGTCGCGGGTTCAAGTCCCGTCGGGATCGCTCGTCTCGCAAGAGACGGTGCAGTACGGCCAGGTAGCTCAGTTGGTACGAGCGTCCGCCTGAAAAGCGGAAGGTCGCCGGTTCGACCCCGGCCCTGGCCACAGCCGCCTGAAAAGGCAAAACGGCCCCGGAGAGATCACTCTCCGGGGCCGTTTTCGTGTCCCGTACGCCAACCGGCACGCCAACGGCTCAGCCGAGCCTGTCACTCAGCGACCCGAGGGCCTTCCGCTGCTCGTCCAGGGAGGCGTGGGCGTAGACCTTCATCGTCACGCCGATGTCGCTGTGGCCAGCGATCTGCCGGACAATGTGAGGCGGAACACCCAGGTCGAGCAGCAGGGTCACGCAGGTGTGGCGGAGGTCGGGCGGCTCGTTCGTCCGCGAGCGCACCTCTCGGCCGGTCGGACTCCGGCCCCACCTCGAAGCGGCCTTCGAGCAGCCGCAGGTGACTCTGGACTTCGCCGGCTTCTCCAGCGAGACGCTGCACAACGCACTGCAAGAGCCGCTGGACAAGGTCCGCTCCGGTCGGCTCACCCCAGAGTCCATCACCGTGCGCCTGCTGCTGCCGGACACCACGCAGCCGATGGCCGTCCCCGTGCTGGTCGACGGCCTCAAGGACGAAGTGGCGCTTCGCGAGCGGGCCCGGAACATCGCGCTGGCCAACGCCGGGGGCATCGCCCACTCGGTCGAGGTGTTGGCAGAGCTGGGGCTGGTCCAGTCGGCCAGCGTCCAGGTCAGGGTGCACCGGGCGTCCAGCCTGTTCAAGCTGTACATCCTGAACCGGTCGGAAGCCTTCTTCGGCTTCTATCCGCTGCGCGAGCGGACCATCGCGGTGGACGGCGCGGACCACACGTTCTACGACGCCACAGGCAAGGACACCACCCTGTTCCACCACGCTGCTGGCCCGGATGACGCCTCGCTCGGATCGCAGTACGTCCAGCAGGCCCAGATGTGGTTCGACAGCGTGTGGAGCACGATCTCCTACGAGCGGCAGCCATGACCACTCCCCCTCAGCAGCTAGCCGACGTGCTCCAGCCGGTGAGGCACGTGCTCCTCGACTTCGACGGCCCGGTGTGCTCGGTCTTCGCCTGCCTTCCCGCCCCGGAGGTCGCGCGTCGGCTCCGCGAGGGCCTGCTCGCTGGCGGCGAGCAGGCCCCGGCTGGGGCCGAAGGGGAGAGCGATCCCCTCGCCCTGCTTCGGCTAGTCTCAGACGCCCAGCCAGAACTGACGGAGAGCACGGACGCCGCGCTGACCGCACTGGAGACCGAGGCGGTTCGGAAGGGTCGCCCGACCCCAGGCGGCGAATCGGTTCTGCGGGCCTGCGCCCGGTCCGGTCGGCTGGTCTCGGTGGTCAGCAACAACGCGGGTGCGGCCATCGAGACCTACCTCACCGAGCACGGTCTTAGTGGCTACGTGGCGGGCGTCTTCGGACGTGCCCCGGGCGACCCCTCCTCCATGAAGCCGAACCCGCGCCTGCTCCTCGACGCCATGGAAGCCGCGGGCACCAGGCCGGAGCGCTGCATCTTCATCGGCGACGCGGCTCGCGATGTCGAGGCTGGAGAAGCGGCCGGCATCGCCACGATCGGCTATGCCAACAAGCCAGGCAAAGACACCAAGCTGACTGCTGCCGGCGCCGTGGTGATCGTGGACTCAATGACGCTCATCGCGGACGCCTTGACCTGAGATTCGGGTAGCGACGCCGCAAACGGCACAACACCACTGCGGACTCATGCCGGAGTGGGGCCAGCATCTTCGCTGCCCCCGCCCCGGCATTAGACAATCCGGACTCGCTCTACGTTGCCTTCCGCATCCCGCAGCAGCACCTCTTTACCCGAGGCCATCTCCTCTGCGAGGAACGCGTAGACCTGAACGGACCGATTGATGGCATCCGTCTTGGACAGTCCGTAGATGTTCATCAACCTGGCGATGGCCTGCACCGCCGAACTGATCAAGGTGACGCTAAGCCGCTCACTGCCCGCAGGGCGCCCTTGGCCGGTGTCACTCACAAGGCCTCTCCCTCTCTCTTGATCGATTGCTCCCCCTCCACGTCAGCAGAACGCTGACACCATACCGCCTGGTGCGCACCTGGTGCACTTCTGGTGCACATCTGGGGCGAACTTCGCTACAGTTCTCCCGTCGACCTATGGCTAGGTCGGCTCAGCCCGCCAAGCCGGCTCTGGTCGATCAGGGCTGATACCTAGATCGACCAGAACACGGCCCCCGCCGAGAGGGAGTTTGTAATGCCTGTGGTTTCGACGGCATTTGCGTGGTTTCCAGACGTCGACACAAAGGGGAGCGCGCCATAACGGCACCGCTACCCTGTCGCCGATCTGGAGCCCTGCACCCGGATGGTCAGACCTTGTCGGAGCCGCACTCGCGGGTTCGGTCCGGCCCCGGGAGAAAGCTCTAGCTCATGATCGAAAAGAACGGCGCGGTGGAAACCTCCGAGTTCCCGTCGAAGCTGGCCGAAGTCGAGTTCTCACGCCTCCCGGTGGACTGGGACACCTCGGAGATGGCCAGTCCCGATGCCTCGGTGGAGATCTCGCTGTCCCCGGACATCAAGGGACGGATGCGGGTGCCTGCGGGCAACACCAAGGAGATGATCTCCGCGCTGACCCACCTCGGCCTTACGGCTGTGCCTGTGATCGGGTCGATCGAACTGATCAAGGTCTGCCAGGCTGCAGGCATGCCGTGGGGGTGCGGGTTCGGCCTCGCGGCAATGATGCTCCTGCCGCCGGTCGCGGTGCTGTGCACCCGTCTCAAGCGGGCCTCCGCCTGACGAAGCCGCTGAGACAAGCGGTGAAACTGGCGATATGAAGCCGCAGGCCTCTCCTCTAGGGGCCTGCGGCCGCGCCGAAGGCGTACTCCAACCCGTACGCCAACAGCAGCGCACAAGGGCGGACGGCCCAGCACGACAGCGGACTCTGCAGCCGGCCAGACCTAGGCAGTCGAGGGCCTTGATCCGGCCTGAAAAGCGGAAGGTCGCCGGTTCGACCCCGGCCCTGGCCACAACCGGGAAGCCCCCGTAGCGAATTCGCTACGGGGGCTTCGTCGTTCGACAACCAGGTCCCCGCCGAACCGGCCGACGGGCTGCCGCCCCGCGGGACTGGTCCCTGAGGCGGGCCCCGGTTCCCCCTGGCGGGGGAGGGGGTGCCGCCCGCGGGACGATCCGGCGGGGCGGGGCGGCGCGGGACCGTGGACGGCATGGAGACGACACGGGACACGGGCTGGAACCGGGTGGTGCGGGGGGCCGGGTACGCGGCGGCGGGGTGGGCGGTGGCCTTCGCGCTGGTGCACCTGTACTGGCTGGCGGACGGGCGGCTGGGCCTGCCGGACGGGCGGTCGGTGTGGAGCAGCACGCCGCTGCTGGTGATCGACGTGATCGCGGTCCCGTTGTGCGCGGTGGCCGCGGCGGTGGCGCTGGCCCCGCTGCGGCGGTGGGGCGCGCGGGTGCCCGCCCG
>NZ_JBEZUT010000449.1:0-5509 GCF_040636595.1 Kitasatospora sp. NPDC036755 | reverse complement strand
GCGCGGTCGCGCGGGAAGCCCTCGGACATGCACAGCAGGAGGCCGTCCGCGGAGACCACCACGGTGTGGGACACCCCGGGGGTGTTGTCCACGAAATTGGTGATCAGCCAGTTCAGGTTCTGTGCGGCCTGGCTCATCTGAGTCAACTCAACGCTCCTGGTGGTTCGAGCCGCCGAAGAGATCGGTGCTCCGGTTCTGTCCGTTGCCGGACTGGTCTGCCTGATCGGGGTCGATCCGGAAGCTTCCGGTGTTACCGGCACTGCGGCCCTGCTCCACACCGCGGCGCAGGTTGGTGAGGCGGCCACGGACCTCCTCGGGGCTGCGGGAGACCTGCGGCCCTTCCTGCGGGGTGGACTTGGCGTTGCCGGGCACCAGGTTCTGCTTGGGCACGCGCCGCGGCAGACCGGCGCCGGTGGTGCCGCCGGAGGAGGGCTCGCGCAGCTGCTCGGCCCGCTGCCAGTCGCCGTCGTTCGGCGACTGCCAGGCGGCGCTGGCGGTCGGACCGGTCGGGCCGTAACCGCCGAGCGAGGACACGTCGTGGCCGCGCTGGCTCTCGGGCGCCGAGGTGTCCTTGGCGCCGGCGAACCAGTTCGGGCTGTCGCCGGACGGGCCGGCGCCGGCCGCGGGGAGGCCGCCGCCCGCCAGCTGCTCGCCGGGGCGGCGCTGCGGCAGCCCGGACGGCAGGGTGGTCCGCGGCGGCTCGGCGGCGGGCAGCGCGGGCGGCTCCGGGGCGTACGGGTGACCGGCCGGGGACTCCTCGGCCTGCCGGCCGTACTGGTCGGCGTACCCGTCCTGCTGGTACCCGTCCTGCTGGTAGCCGCCCTGGTCGTAGCCGTACCGGTCGTCGGCGAAGCCCTGCTGCTGCTCGTAGCCCTGCGGGGCGTACTGGTCGGCGTACCCGTCCTGGGCGTACTCGTCCTGCTGGTAGCCGCCCTGGTCGTAGCCGTACTGGTCGTCGGCGAAGCCCTGCTGCTGCTCGTAGCCCTGCGGGGCGTACTGCTCGTAGTCCTGCCGGTAGTCCTCCTCGACCTCGGCGTCCACCACCGGCGCCTGCGGGGAGCTCTCCAGGGCCGCGCGGCGGACCTGGTCGAGGCGCTGCGAGCGCTGGACGGCCTCCAGGGCGGGGCTGAACCCGCCGGGGCCGGCGTTGCCGGCGCCGGTGAGGTGGTCGTCGAAACCGAGCTCGGCCGCGCTGCGGGGGCGGGTGTCCGGCGCCCACTCGGCGGCCGGCTCCTGCCCGGCGAAGATCCGGGAGACGGTGAACTGCTCGTCCGGCTCCGGCGCGGCGCCGGACTGGGTGACGAACGGCGGGAGCATGACCAGCGAGGTGGTGCCGGCGGACTCGCCGGACGGGCGGAGCTGGACGCGGACGTCGTGCCGCTGGGAGAGCCGGCCGACCACGAACAGGCCCATCCGGCGGGAGATGGTGGCGTCCACCGTGGGCGGCTCGGCCAGCTTCTCGTTGATCTCCGCGAAGTCCTCGGCGGTGAGGCCGATGCCCTTGTCGTGGATCTCGACCAGCACGCGGCCGTCCGGCAGGCGGGTCGCGTTGACCAGGACCCGGGTCTGCGGGCTGGAGAACGAGGTGGCGTTCTCCAGCAGCTCGGCGAGCAGGTGGACGAGGTCGGTCACGGCGGCGCCGACGACGTCGACCTCCGGGATGCCGGAGAGCTCGACGCGCTCGTACTGCTCCACCTCGGAGGCGGCGGCGCGGAGCACGTCGACCAGCGGGACCGGGGTGTTCCAGCGGCGGCCGGCCTCCTCGCCCGCGAGGACGAGGAGGTTCTCACCGTTGCGGCGCATACGGGTGGCCAGGTGGTCCAGCTTGAAGAGGTTCTCCAGCTGGTCCGGGTCGGCCTCGTTGTTCTCCAGGTCGGTGATCAGCGCCAGCTGGCGCTGGATCAGGCTCTGGCTGCGGCGCGACAGGTTGGTGAAGATCGCGTTGACGTTCCCTCGCAGCAGGGCCTGCTCGGCGGCGAGCGCCACGGCCTGCTGGTGGACCTGGTCGAACGCCCGGGCGACCTCGCCGATCTCGTCCTTGCCGTGCAGCGGGATCGCGGCCACCGAGGTGTCGACCCGGTCGGGGTCGGTCTTGGAGAGCTTCTCGACCAGGTCCGGCAGGCGGTGGTCGGCGATCTCCAGGGCGGCGTTGCGCAGGGTGCGCATGCCGAGAATCATCGAGCGGGCCACGTAGCCGGTGAGCAGACCGGCCAGGACGAGCGCCGCGAGGACGATGACCGTGTTGAGGATGGCGTCGTAGAGCGCGTTGTCCTTCAGGTTGCGGGAGTCGGTGAGGACGTCGTCGAGCAGCGTCTCCTCGGTGTTCCGCAGGGCCTGGATGTGGGTGTTGGCGGCCTGGTTCCAGTTGTCCGGGGTCAGGCCGGAGTTGCGCGCCTCGGCGAACGCGGCGTCGGCGGCGGCCTTGCCCTTCTGCTGGCCCTCCGCGGCGGCCTGGCTGTACGAGGCGCCGAGCTGGAGCAGGCCCTGCATGGTGGGCGCCGCGCCGTTGGGCATCTTGTACGCCGAGCGCTCCTGGGCGATGGCCTGCTCGACCTGCGCGGCCGCGTACTTGGCGGCGTCCTCGGGGGCGCTGCCGGTGTTGAACTCGTTGATCGAGACCTGCTCCAGCTTCTCCGAGATCAGGATCTGCTGGATCACGTCCTGGTTCTCGTAGCGCGTGGTCGCGTTCTGCGAGATGCCGACGAGCAGGTTGAGCATCAGCGCGCGCTGGGTCGACGCCGCGGCCTTGGCCAGCGATATGGCGTAGATCGCGCGGCCCTTGCTGGTGGCGTTGGCGGAGCCCATGCCGACCGAGTTGTCGAAGGCCAGCAGCGGGTCGAGCAGCACCGAGTAGGCGTTCACGGTGGCGCCGGAGAACAGCTCGGGGTTGTACGCGGAGGCCCGCAGGTGCGGCAGGTCCACCACGAGGGTCTGGAAGGCCTCGTGGCGGCGGGGCAGCTCACCGGACTTGTCGGAGGCCGCGTAGGCGGCGTTGTACGCCTTCAGCGCGGCATCCGTGTCGTTGCGGCGCTTGGTGACCTCGTTGTTCGGGTCCTGCTTGGTGATCAGGGGTATGAGCGTCTTGTCGCGCTCGTTCTCCAGCGCCTCGGCGAGTTCGGTCGCCGCCTTGGCCAGCTCCGCGGTCTTCTCGGCGCGGGAGGCCTTGATGTAGCCGTCGACCGAGGTGTTCACGCGCAGACCGCCGAAGACGAGACTGATCGTCACGGGGATCAGCAGGATCGCGATCAGGCGGGTCGGCACGCGCCAGTTGCGCGGGCGGAGGAAGTCGTACCGGCTCGAGCCGCCGCCGTCGCCCGACGGGCCGCCGCCGCGGGGCGCCGTGGGTGCGGCCTGGGGCTCGGGGGCCGGTGCGGGGGTCTGGGCGCGTTCCTCGGTGGGAGTGAACGCGGAGAACCCGGCTTGGTCCCCCGGGGTACCGTTCGGCTCGCCCTGGCGGGGCTCGGAGCGCCGCTGCGGGGCGGGTTGCTGCTTACGCCTCACTCGACAACTACCTCTCGGCCGACTGCCGGCCATGGATCAATCCAGCGCTACCCCGGGACCCTGACCCGCCGCCGGAGGGGCCGGCGCAGGAAACACCCAGGGGTAGCTGGAATTTCAGCACGTGCAGGGATGGGGGACAAACAGCCGCCGTCCGGCACCCGCGTCGGTACAATCCGGACATTCACTGACATGGCGGAGCAAAACCATGGACACCTGGCGCTGAGTGACGCTGATTCGCCACACTGAGTCATTGTTGATCACAAAATGCCTACCGAACTGTTATCCGCTGCTTATACACGGGTCTTGCGCACGGCGCCCGGAGGACACCGGCCGGTAGGCGTCGCCGCCCCGGCGGCCCGCCGCGAGGGGCGGACCGGCCGGGGCCGCGCGGCGGCCCGCGGGCTCAGCGCAGTCGGGCGAGGAGGGCGTGTTCGACGAGGGTGATGAGGGCGCTCTTGGCGCTGTCGCGGCGGCGGGCGTCGAGGGTGATGACGGGGGTGTCGGCGCCGAGTTGGAGTGCTTCGCGGACTTCGTCGGGGGTGTGGGGCTGGTGTCCGTCGAAGCCGTTGAGGGCGACGACGAAGGGCAGTCCGCTGTTCTCGAAGTAGTCGAGGGCGGGGAAGCAGTCGGCGAGGCGGCGGGTGTCGACGAGGACGACGGCTCCGATGGCGCCTCGGACGAGGTCGTCCCACATGAACCAGAAGCGGTCCTGTCCGGGGGTGCCGAAGAGGTAGAGGATGAGGTCTTCGTCGAGGGTGATGCGGCCGAAGTCCATGGCGACGGTGGTGGTCGTCTTGCCGGAGACGTGGCTGAGGTCGTCGATGCCGGCGGAGGCCGAGGTCATGACGGCTTCGGTGCGCAGGGGGTTGATCTCGGAGACGGCGCCGACGAGCGTGGTCTTGCCGACGCCGAAGCCGCCCGCGACGACGATCTTCGCGGAGGTGGTGGCGCGGGTGGGGGCGGCCGCGTTAGAGCTTGCGAAGTCCACTGAGGACCCTTTCGAGCAGCGTGACGTCGGGCTGGTTTCCGGTTTCGCCGCCGGAAGCGGGCTGGTGGATGGCGACCAGGCCGGCCTCGGCCAGGTCGGCCACGAGGATGCGGGCCACTCCCAGGGGAAGGGAGAGCAGCGCCGAGACCTCGGCGACGGACTTGACCTCCGTGCACAGCGTGCAGATCCGCTGGTGCTCGGGGAGCAGGGTGGCCAGGCGCTGCGGGTCGACGTCGGCGGAGACCAGGGCTTCCAGCGCGAGTTCGTAGCGCGGCCTGGTCCGGCCGCCGGTCATCGCGAACGGGCGGATCAGCGGGCCGGAGTCGGGTTCGTCCTCGAACTCCTCGACGTGGCCGGGCTCCTGGGCGGGCAGGTAGCCGGGGGCCGGCTCGGGCGCCGGTGCCGGGTAGCCGGGGGCCGGGGCGCCGTACGAGGGCTGCCGGTCGTACTGGTCGTACTGGCCGTACTGTTCCTCGGGCCGGGGGTACTGCCGGGGGTACTGCCGGGGCTGTCCGTACTGGTGCCGGCCGTACTGCTGACCGTGGCCGACGCCGGGTGCTCCGAAGGCGTCATGGCCTGTGCCAGGGTACGGAACGCCGTACTGGCCGCTGCGGTCGTCGGGCGGTGTCACGGTTCCTCTCCTCACAGGGTGCGGCGGTGCGGTGCGAGCTTCGGCGCAGGTCCGGAGCCGGTGGTGCGAAGGCCGTACAACGTCCGAACCCGAGCCCGCCGAAGCGGGCCCGGGAAGGACGCGGAGGTACTTCGAATACCTGGACGGTATCCGACGAACCGTCAGTGCAGGAGACTGCCCTGGAGTTCCGCGCGGAGTGCGGGGGTGAGGACGGCGCCGGCGCGGTCGACGAGCAGGGCCATCTCGTAGCCGACGAGGCCGATGTCGGAGTCCGGGGCGGCGAGGACGGCGAGTGCCGAGCCGTCGCTGACGGCCATCAGGAACAGGAAGCCCCGCTCCATCTCGACCACGGTCTGGTTGACCTCGCCGCCCTCGAAGATCCGGCTGGC
>NZ_JBEZUT010000448.1:0-5512 GCF_040636595.1 Kitasatospora sp. NPDC036755 | reverse complement strand
CCCCGGTGCTCGCCCGCAGCACGACCTCGGTCGGCAGGGCCGGCCGGGCGGGCCGCCCGTCCCCGTCGGACTCCAGCGCCAGCTCGACGGCACGGGCGCCCAGCCGCTCCAGCGGCATCCGCACCGTCGAGAGCGGGGGCGCCACGTCCGCGGCGAACGGGATGTCGTCGAAACCGGCCACGGACATCCGGCCGGGCACGTCCACGCCGCGCGCGCGCAGTTCGCCGAGCGCTCCGACCGCACAGATGTCGGACAGCGCCAGCACGGCGGTCGGCCACTGGGCCCGCGGGCGGTCGAGCAGCCTCCGCATCGCCTCGCGGCCTCCCTCACGGGTGAACTCCACGTGCTGGACGGCCCCTTCGGCCGGTTCGAGGCCCGCCTCGGCGAGGGCCTCGCGCACCCCGGCGAGCCGCTCCACCGGGACCCGCAGCCGCTCCGGCCCGGTGATCACAGCGAACTCGCGGTGCCCGAGCTCCAGCAGGGCGCGGGTCAGGGCGGCCGCGCCGCCGCGGTTGTCCGGCAGGACCGCGGCGTAGTCGGGCCCGTGGTCGGTGATGGTCGCGATCCTGCCGCCGTCGGCCCGGTAGTCGGCGAGCGCCGCGTCGACGGCCCGGACGGCGGCCGGGTCGGTGTGGGCGGAGCCGGCCAGGACGATGGCCCGGACGCGCTGGCCGTGCAGCATGCGGATGCCGCGCACCTGCGTCTGCGGATCGCCGTCCGTGTTGACCACCAGCGGGAGCAGCCCGGCCCGCCCGGCGGCGTCGGAGACCCCGCGGGCGACGGCCGCGAAGTACGGGTCGGCCACGTCGTGCAGCAGCACGCCGACGTTGGCCGTGGCCGCCCGGGCGAGGGCCTGGGCCGGGGCGTTCGGCAGGTACCCGAGGGCGTCGGCGCTGGCCCGGACCTTCGCCGCCAGTTCCCCGCCGACCGTCCGGGCCGAGCCGTTGAGCGCGCGGGAGGCCGTCGCGAGCGAGACCCCGGCGTGGCGGGCGACCTCGCTGAGAGTGACACCCATCGACCGTTCCCCGCTTTCCGCCACCACGTGCATTGACGCGCGCAGCATATCTCCATAACCTCCGGGAAAGCGCTTTCCACCTGACCGGTCAAGACTGACGGCTCAAGACGCGGAGGACCACGCATGACTCAGAGGACGATCGGCGTCGTGATGAACGGCGTCACCGGCCGGATGGGCTACCGCCAGCACCTGGTGCGCTCGATCCTGGCCATCCGCGAACAGGGCGGCCTCGCACTGGAGGGCGGCGACACCCTGTGGCCCGAGCCGATCCTGGTCGGCCGCGACGCCCGCAAGATCCGGGAACTGGCGGACCGCCACGGCCTGACGCACTGGACGACCTCGCTCGACGAGGCGCTCGCCCACCCCCTCGCCGAGATCTACTTCGACGCCCAGGTCACCCCCGCCCGCGAACCCGCCCTGCGCGCCGCCATCGCGGCCGGCAAGCACGTCTACACCGAGAAGCCGACCGCCGAGTCCCTCGACGCGGCGCTCGAACTCGCCCGGCTCGCCCGGGAGGCCGGCGTGTGCAACGGCGCGGTGCAGGACAAGCTCTTCCTGCCCGGACTGCGCAAGCTCAAGCGCCTGGTGGACGGCGGCTTCTTCGGCCGCATCCTGTCGGTGCGCGGCGAGTTCGGCTACTGGGTGTTCGAAGGCGACTGGCAGGAGGCGCAGCGCCCCTCCTGGAACTACCGCGCCCAGGACGGCGGCGGCATGATCCTCGACATGTTCCCGCACTGGCGGTACGTGCTGGACCAGGTCGTCGCCCCCGTCCGCTCGGTGTACGCCCACACCGCCACCCACATCCCCGAGCGGGTCGACGAGCAGGGCCGCGCCTACCCGGCGACGGCCGACGACGCCGCCTACGGCATCTTCGAACTGGAGGGCGGCATCACCGCCCAGATCAACTCCTCCTGGGCCGTCCGGGTCGACCGCGACGAACTGGTGGAGTTCCAGGTCGACGGCACCGAGGGCAGCGCCGTCGCCGGGCTGCGCAACTGCCGGATCCAGCACCGGGCCACCACCCCCAAGCCGGTGTGGAACCCGGACCTGCCGGCCACCGAGCGGTTCCGTGAGCAGTGGCAGCAGGTCCCGGACAACGGCGAGTTCGACAACGGCTTCAAGGCGCAGTGGGAGCTGTTCCTGCGGCACGTCGCCACCGGCTCCGCGTACACCTGGGACCTGCTGGAGGGCGCCAAGGGCGTCCAGCTGGCCGAACTCGGCCTGCGCTCCGCCCGCGAGGGCCGCCGCCTCGACGTCCCCGCCCTGGAGATCCGATGACCGAGCTGAACCTCCCCGGCCTCGGCCGCCACCGGCTGGGCACCCCGGAACCGCTGGACCTCCCGGCACACCCCCCGCGCAGCCGCACGGCCTTCGCCGCCGCGCACGTCGTCGCCGACCCGCTCGGCGCCAACGCCCCCGGCGCCCCGGCCGCCGTCGACTGGGAGGCCACCCTCGCCTTCCGCCACCACCTCTGGTCGCTGGGCCTCGGCGTCGCCGACGCCATGGACACCGCCCAGCGCGGCATGGGCCTGGACTGGACCGCCACCCGGGAGCTGATCGTCCGCTCCGGCGCCGAGGCCCGCGCCGTCGGAGGCAGCCTCGTCTGCGGCGTCGGCACCGACCAGCTCACCGCCCCGGGCGCGGACCTCGCCGCGACCACGGCCGCCTACGAGGAGCAGCTCGCGGTCGTCGAGGAGGCCGGCGCGCGGCCCGTCCTGATGGCCAGCCGCGCCCTCGCCACGGCGGCCCGCGGGCCGGAGGACTACCTCGACGTCTACGGACGGCTGATCGGCCAGGCCGGGCAGCCGGTGATCCTCCACTGGCTCGGCGAGATGTTCGACCCCGCGCTGGCCGGCTACTGGGGCTCCGCCGACCTGGACACGGCCACCGAGACGGTGCTGGCGCTGATCCGCGAGAACCGCGCCGGCATCGACGGCATCAAGGTGTCCCTGCTCGACGCCGAGCGGGAGATCGCCCTGCGCCGCGCCCTGCCCGAAGGCGTCCGCCTCTACACCGGGGACGACTTCGACTACCCGCGGCTCATCCGCGGCGACGAACTCGGCCACAGCCACGCGCTGTTGGGCGTCTTCGACCCGATCGCCACCCGCGCCGCGGCCGCGCTGCACGCCCTGGACGCCGGCGACACCGACCGGTACGACGCGCTGCTCGCCCCCACCCTCCCGCTGGCCCGCCACCTGTTCGCGGCGCCGACGTACCACTACAAGACCGGCATCGTCTTCCTCGCCTGGCTGGCCGGGCACCAGAGCCACTTCACCATGGTCGGCGGGGCCCAGAGCGGCCGTTCCGTGGCCCACCTGGTGGAGCTGTTCCGGCTGGCCGACGCCGCCGGGGTCCTGCCCGACCCGGACCTGGCGGCGCACCGGATGCGGCAGTTCCTCGCGGTGGCGGGGGTGGCGGCGTGAACCGGCTCTCGCTGAACCAGATCACCACCAAGGGCTGGAGCCTGCCGGAGGCGGTGCGCGGCTGCGCGCAGGCCGGAGTCCCGGCCATCGGGCTGTGGCGCGACAAGGTCGAGGAGGTCGGCGTCGGACGCGCGGCCTCGCTGATCCGCTCGGCGGGCCTGACCGTCAGCAGCCTGTGCCGGGGCGGGTTCCTCACCGCCGAGGGACCGGACGCCCACCGGGCGGCGCTCGCCGACAACCTCCGTGCCCTGGAGGACGCCGCCGAACTGGGCACCGACACCCTGGTGATGGTCGTCGGCGGGATCCCCGAGGGCAGCCGCGACCTGGCCGGGGCCCGGGAACGGGTCGCCGACCGGCTGGCCGAACTCGCGCCGTACGCGGGCGATCTGGGCGTACGGCTGGCGATCGAGCCGCTGCACCCGATGTTCTGCGCCGACCGCGCCGTCGTCTCCACCCTCGGCCAGGCCCTCGACCTCGCCGAGCGCCACCCCGTCGAGCAGGTCGGGGTCGTCGTCGACAGCTACCACGTCTGGTGGGACCCGGACCTCGCCGCGCAGATCGCCCGCGCGGGCGCCCGGATCGCCTCCTACCAGGTCTGCGACTGGACGCTGCCGCTGCCCGCCGACGCGCTGCTCGGCCGGGGCCACGTGGGCGACGGGCACATCGACTTCGGCGCGCTGACGGCGATGGTCACGGCCGCCGGGTACACCGGCTGGATCGAGACCGAGATCTTCAACCAGGAGATCTGGGACACCCCCGGGGAACGGACCCTCGCGACGGTGGTCGAGCGCCACCGCGCCCACGTGGTGGGCGCATGAGGGTCGTCCTCGCCCCGGACTCCTTCAAGGGGACGGTGACGGCGACCGACGCCGCCCGGGCGCTGGCCGAGGGCTGGCGCTCGGTGCGGCCGGACGACGAACTGATCGCCCGTCCGATGGCCGACGGCGGCGAGGGCACCGCCGCCGCCGTCGCGGCCGCCCTGCCCGGCACCACCGAGCACGACGTCCCCGGCTGCACCGGCCCCGACGGACGGACGGTCACCGGGCGGTACGCCCTGCTCCCCGACGGCACCGCGCTGGTCGAACTCGCCGTCGCCAGCGGACTGCCCCTGATGGCCCGCGCCGCGCCGCTCACCGCCACCACCCGGGGCACCGGCGAGGCCGTCGCCGCGGCCCTCGACTCCGGCGCCCGCCGGCTGACCGTCGCCCTCGGCGGCTCCGCCTCCACCGACGGCGGGACCGGCCTGCTCGCCGCGCTCGGCCTGCGGCTGACCGACCCGCAGGGACGGGAACTGCCCGACGGCGGCGGGGAGTTGACGCGACTCCACCGGGTCGACAGCACGGGCCTGCGCCCGGCACCGCCCGACGGCGTGGTCCTGCTCACCGACGTCGCCGACCCGCTGCTCGGCCCGGACGGCGCCGCCGCCGTCTACGGCCCCCAGAAGGGGGCGGGCCCGGACGAGGTGGCCCTGCTCGACCGGGGCCTGTCCCGGCTCGCCGCGCTCCTCGGCGGCGACCCGGCGCAACCCGGCGCCGGAGCCGCGGGCGGCACCGCCTACGGCCTCACCGCCGCATGGGGCGCCGTCGTCCGCCCCGGCGCCGCCGCCGTCGCCGACCTCCTCGGCCTCGACCGGGACATCGCGGCGGCGGACCTGGTGATCACCGGTGAGGGCCGGTACGACGCGACCAGCCTGCGCGGCAAGGCCGTCGGCGAGGTCCTCGGCCGGGCCGCCCGCGCCGGCGTTCCCGCCCGGATCGTCGCGGGCGAGTCGACCGACGACCGGGTGCTCACCCTGAGCGCGCTCGCGGGCGACCCGGCCTCCGCCCGGCAGCACGCCCACACCTGGCTGGCCCGCGCCGGAGCCCGGCTCGCACAGGACGCGGAGACCGGCTGACCCCGCGCCGGCCCGGCCGGGGGCGGCGGCGGCTCGGCCCGCTCCACGACGGGGTCGGCCGAGCACGGGAGCACCGGCTGGGTGCCAGTCGTCGGCGAGGCGGCGGGCGCCAGGGGGGCCGGGTTCTGGGTGCCGGTGGTGTCGTGGACCTCGACGTGCTCCCGGCGGATCTCCTCCCGG
>NZ_JBEZUT010000447.1:0-5519 GCF_040636595.1 Kitasatospora sp. NPDC036755 | reverse complement strand
CCGGGCAGGCGGCCGGCGAGCGGGGCCGCCCGGTGCTCGCCGTCACCGCGACCGGCCGCGAGGCCGAGGACCTCGCGGCCTCGCTGCGCTCGCTGCTGCCCGCCGACGCCGTCGCCGAGTTCCCGGCCTGGGAGACCCTGCCGCACGAGCGGCTGTCGCCCCGTTCCGACACCGTCGGGCGCCGGCTGGCCGTGCTGCGCCGGATCGTGCACCCGCGGGCGGACGATCCGGCGGCCGGTCCGGTGCAGGTGATCGTCGCCCCGGTCCGCTCGGTGCTCCAGCCGCAGGTCAAGGGGCTGGCCGAGCTGGAGCCGGTGGCCGTGCGGCGCGGCGAGTCGTACGACCTGGAGGAAGTGGCCCGCCGGCTCTCCGCCGCCGCCTACGCGCGCGTCGAACTGGTCGAGAAGCGCGGCGAGTTCGCCGTCCGCGGCGGCATCCTGGACGTCTTCCCGCCGACCGAGGAACACCCGCTGCGCGTGGAGTTCTGGGGCGACGACGTCGAGGAGGTCCGGTACTTCAAGGTCGCCGACCAGCGCTCGCTGGAGATCGCCGAGCACGGCCTGTGGGCACCGCCCTGCCGGGAGCTGCTGCTCACCGACGAGGTGCGGGCCCGGGCCGCCGAGCTCTCCGCCGAGCACCCCGGGCTGGCCGAGATCCTCGACAAGATCGCCGAGGGCATCGCGGTCGAGGGTATGGAGTCGCTGGCGCCGGTGCTGGTGGACGACATGGAGCTGCTGCTGGACGTGCTGCCGCTCGGCTCCGTCACGGTGGTCTGCGACCCGGAGCGGGTCCGCACCCGGGCCGCCGACCTGGTGGCGACCAGCCAGGAGTTCCTGCACGCCTCCTGGGTCGCCGCCGCGGCCGGCGGGGACCGGCCGATCGACCTGGAGACCATCGACGTCTCCGCCGCCTCGCTGCGCTCGCTCGCCGAGGTGCGCGAGCACGCCGACGAGATCGGGCTGCCCTGGTGGTCCGTCAGCCCGTTCGCGACCAGCGAGTCGACGATCGACGGGATCCTGGAGTTCGACGCCAACACGCTGACCCTCGGCATGCACGCGGTCGAGGCCTACCGCGGTGACACCGCCCGGGCGATCGCGGACGCCAAGGAACGGCTGGCCGCCGACTGGCGGGTCGTCATGGTGACCGAGGGCCACGGGCCGGCCTCCCGGCTCGCCGAGGTGCTGGGCAACGAGGGCATCCCGGCCCGGCTGGTCGCCGACCTCGCCGAGGCGCCCACCCGGGACGTCGTCCACGTCTCCTGCGGCTCGATCGAGCACGGATTCGTCGACGAGAACCTGAAGCTCACCGTTATCACCGAGACCGACCTGTCCGGCCAGAAGTCCTCCACCAAGGACATGCGCCGGATGCCCTCGCGCCGCCGCAACGCGATCGACCCGCTGGCGCTGGTCGCCGGCGACTACGTCGTCCACGAGGCGCACGGCGTCGGCAAGTACGTCGAGATGGTGCAGCGCACCGTCCAGGGCGCCACCCGCGAGTACCTGGTGCTGGAGTACGCCCCGGCCAAGCGCGGCCACCCCGGCGACCGGCTGTTCGTGCCGACCGACCAGCTCGACCAGGTCACCAAGTACGTCGGCGGCGAGGCCCCGACGCTGCACCGGCTCGGCGGCGCGGACTGGGCGAAGACCAAGCAGCGGGCCAAGAAGGCGGTCAAGGAGATCGCCGCCGACCTGATCAAGCTGTACTCGGCGCGGATGGCCGCCCCCGGCCACACCTTCGGCCCGGACACCCCCTGGCAGCGCGAGCTGGAGGACGCCTTCCCGTACGCGGAGACGCCGGACCAGCTGACCACCATCGCCGAGGTCAAGTCCGACATGGAGAAGTCCGTCCCGATGGACCGGCTGATCTGCGGCGACGTCGGCTACGGCAAGACCGAGATCGCGGTGCGGGCCGCGTTCAAGGCCGTGCAGGACGGCAAGCAGGTGGCGGTGCTGGTGCCGACCACGCTGCTGGTGCAGCAGCACTTCTCGACCTTCGCCGAGCGCTACGCCAACTTCCCGGTCACGGTGAAGGCGCTGTCCCGCTTCCAGACCGACAGCGAGGCCAAGGCCGTCCTGGAGGGACTGTTCGAGGGCTCGGTGGACGTCGTCATCGGCACCCACCGGCTGTTCTCCTCCGAGACCAGGTTCAAGGACCTCGGCCTGGTCATCGTCGACGAGGAGCAGCGGTTCGGCGTCGAGCACAAGGAGCAGCTGAAGAAGCTGCGCGCCAACGTGGACGTGCTGACCATGTCCGCGACGCCGATCCCGCGCACCCTGGAGATGGCGGTCACCGGCATCCGCGAGATGTCCACCATCACCACCCCGCCGGAGGAGCGCCACCCGGTGCTGACCTTCGTCGGGCCGTACGACGAGAAGCAGATCTCGGCCGCGATCCGGCGTGAACTCCTGCGCGAGGGCCAGGTGTTCTACATCCACAACCGGGTGGAGTCGATCGACAAGGCGGCCGCCCGGCTGAAGGACCTGGTGCCCGAGGCGCGGATCGCCACCGCGCACGGGCAGATGGGGGAGACCCAGCTGGAGAAGGTCGTCGTCGACTTCTGGGAGAAGGAGTTCGACGTCCTGGTGTCGACCACGATCGTGGAGTCCGGCATCGACATCTCCAACGCCAACACCCTGATCGTGGAGCGCGGCGACACCTTCGGCCTCTCCCAGTTGCACCAGCTGCGCGGCCGGGTCGGGCGGGGCCGCGAGCGCGGCTACGCCTACATGCTGTACCCGCCGGAGAAGCCGCTCACCGAGACCGCGCACGAGCGGCTGGCCACCATCGCCCAGCACACCGAGATGGGCGCGGGCATGTACGTCGCGATGAAGGACCTGGAGATCCGCGGCGCGGGCAACCTGCTCGGCGGCGAGCAGTCCGGTCACATCGCGGGCGTCGGCTTCGACCTCTACATGCGGATGGTCGGCGAGGCGGTGGCGGAGTTCCGCGAGTCGCTGGCCGGCGGCGGGGAGCCGGAGGAGGAGCCGCTGGAGGTGAAGATCGAGCTCCCGGTCGACGCCCACGTGCCGCACGACTACGCGCCCGGCGAGCGGCTGCGGCTGCAGGCGTACCGCTCGATCGCCGCGGTCAACTCGGAGGAGGACATCCGGCAGGTCAGGGACGAGCTGGTGGACCGCTACGGCAAGCTGCCCGAGCCGGTGGAGAACCTGCTGCTGGTCGCGGCGCTGCGGCTGTACGCCCGGCGGTGCGGGATCTCGGACATCACCCTCCAGGGCTCCAACGTCCGCTTCGGGCCGGTGGAGCTGCGGGAGTCCCAGCAGCTGCGGCTGAACCGGCTCTACCCGCGCAGCCAGGTGAAGGCGGCGGCCCAGCAGCTGCTGGTGCCGCGCCCGAGCACCGGGCGGATCGGCGGCAAGCCGCTGGTCGGGCGGGAACTGCTGGGCTGGTGCACCGAGTTCCTGTCGGCCATGTTCGACGACCTGGCGGGGGCGAAGAAGTAGGGCGCGCGGAGGGCCCACGCCCTCGGGGTGGTCCACGGCGGTCTCGGGCTCTGCCCGGGGCCGCCGTTCCGTTGCTCCGGCGTACGGCGTGCCGGCGGGGGCGGTGGCTGTGAACGGAGGCGTCAGCCGATCTTCCACTGGCCGGTCTGCGGGGCGAAGCCGCTGTCGAGGCCGAACTGGGCCTTGTCGAGCTTGGCGTCCTTCGGGACCTCGAAGGTGACGAAGCCGAGGGCGCTCTCGCCGGGGGCGATGTTGGCGGGGATCTGGAAGCTCGGACCGGCCGTCGTGTCCGCGATCGTCGTGCCGTAGGCCTGGCCCTGGGCGTCCAGCAGCTTGGCACAGTTGCCGGGGACGTCGCTGTAGGCCTTCTTGCCGCTCGCCTTGATCCGGAACTGGACCGCGACGAAGCGCTTGCCGTCGGCCGGGTGGGTGAACTCGTTCTCGCCCTCGGCGCTGTCGACCACCTTCACCAGCGTCACATCGGCGGTGTCGGCCGGGTCGTTGCCCTTGAGCGCGATGGTGTCGCCGAGCTTGGCGGGGGCCTTGGCGGTGTCGGCCGGCTTGTTCCCGGCGGGCTTGTTCTCGGCGGGCTTGGCGGCCTCGGAGCCGGTGGCGGCCGCGGTCTGCTTGGCCTCCGTCGAGACGGAGGAGCCGCCGTTGGAGTCGCACGCCGTCGCGCCCAGGGTGACCAGCGCGGCGCCCAGCAGCAGGGCGGCGGCGCGGCGGGTGGTGCCGCGGTGAACGGCGGTGCGGTGAACGGCGGTGCGGCGGGCGTTCGCGGACATGGGTGTCTCCCGGTGATCGGTGGTCTTCCCTGGTGTCGCCCCCGTTCGGTGGCGACGGAGAGATCACACCACCGAGCCGTGAACCATGTCAATGCGATTTCACAAAAGAGCTCTGTTCACATGTGAACTCCGTTCGACTGGTGCGTCGCTATGCTGTGTGGTCACACCGGCCCCGGCCCGGCCGCGCGGTCGCCGCCCCCACCGAAGGAGCCCCCGTGCCGGACCGTCCCGAAGTGACCGCCGCCGAGATCGCCCGGCTGGCCGGCGTCGGCCGGGCCGCGGTGAGCAACTGGCGCCGCCGCCACCCCGACTTCCCGCGCCCGGTCGGCGGCACCGACGCCAGCCCGGCCTTCGCGCTCGCCGAGGTGGAGTCCTGGCTGCGGGCCCAGGGCAAGATCGCCGAACTCCCCCTGCTGGAACGGGTCTGGCAGCTCGTCGACACCCTCCGCGACCCGGCCGGTCACCCCGCCGCCGCACTGGTCGAGGCGGGCGCCCTGCTCCTGCTGCTGCACCGCGAGCCCGGGCAGTGGGCCGAACTCGCCGACCGGCCGGACACCCGGCTCGCCCTCGCCCTGCCCCGGGCCGTCGCCGGGACCGCCGTGCACGCCTTCGGCCCCGACGGGGCCAACACCCTCGGCCTCCCCGGCCTGCTCGGCAGCACCCAGCTGGACCTCGCCCGGCTGCTCGCCGAACTCGCCGCCCAGGCAGGCCCGGCCGGCGCGTACGAGCAACTGCTCACCCGGTACGCCGAGGCCAACACCCGCCAGCTCAGCCCCACCCCGCCGGAGGCCGCCGAGCTGCTCGCCGCCGTCGCCGGCGTCCCCGCCACCGTGCTCGACCCGGCCGTCGGCCTCGGCTCCGTCCTGCTCGCCCACCCGCCGACCACCGGCCGCTACGGCCAGGACGCCGACCCGGTCACCGCTGCCCTCGCCCGGCTCCGGATCGCCCTGCACACCCCCGCCGCCGAGCCCGGCCCGCTGCCGCTCGACCTGCGGGCCGGCGACGCCCTGCGCGCCGACGGCTTCCCCGGCGACACCTTCGAGGCCGTGCTCTGCCAACCCCCCTACAACGAACGCGACTGGGGCCACGACGAGCTGCAGTTCGACACCCGCTGGCCCGGCGGGCTCGTCCCGCCGCGCGGCGAGTCCGAACTCGCCTGGGTGCTGCACTGCCTCGCCCGCACCCGCCCCGGCGCACCGCCCACCACCCCGTGCTCCGTGCTCGAACTGTGCCCGCGGACGACGGAAGCGGCTGGACCCTGGAGATCCCCCGC
>NZ_JBEZUT010000446.1:0-5544 GCF_040636595.1 Kitasatospora sp. NPDC036755 | reverse complement strand
CTGGCGGCGCTCGCGGACCGCTGGCACGGCGCCGGTACCGGGCTGCGGCTCGGCGCGGTGCTGCGCTTCCGGCCGCAGCCCGGCCCGGACGGCCTGCCCACCGTGGAGCGCGGGGTGGAGCAGCAGCTCGCCGACGCCCGGGACCTGCTCGGCCTGGACACCACCGAGCCGCGGCGGACCGAGCCGGCCGAGCGGATCCGGCCCGGTGACGGCTGCTACCTGGTGGCCGACGCCTACCACCTGCCCTGGGTGCCCTACTTCGGGCAACGGCACATGGAGCACAGCCTGCTGGTGCGGCCGGCGGACGGCGACGCGGTCGAGGTGCTGGACGGCTACCACAACGAGACCCCGTGGGGCAGCGCCCGGCCGGGCCGGTGGACGCTGGACCGGGACGACTTCCTGGCGGCGCTGCCGCAGGGAGCCCTGGTCGCCCGGCTGGCACCGGTGGCGCCCACCGCGACCGCCGACCCGGTGGTCGACCTGGCCGGGCCCGCCGAGGTGGCGCGCTACGCCGCCGCCTACGCCGGACACCCCGACCGCGTGGCCGCGCTGCACCGCCTGACCCTGGAGACCTGGCTGCTGCTCAGGTCCCGCAAGCTGCACGCCGCCCACCTCGCCGCGACCGGCGTACCGGTGGACGAGCGGGCGGTCGCCGACCGGCTGCATGCCTGGGAGGCGCTGACCGAGCAGGTCTACCTGGCCTACCGCCGGGTCGAACGCGGCCGGCCCGAGCCGCAGCGCCTGTCCGACCGGCTGGTCGAGCTCCTGGAGGGCGACCGGGCCGTGTTCGGCGGCGCCGGCCGCGCCACCGCGGCGGACCCGGCCACGGCCGGGTCCGCGCCCTCGGAGCAGCTGCGCCGGACCGTCGCCGAGGCGGCCGCCGCCGTGCTGCGCACCGAGCCCGGCCCGCTGCTGGACGGCGCGCCGCTGACCGACAGTCCCGCCTTCAGCTCGTTCCGGATCGTGGAGATCGTCGAGCGGCTGGAGAGCGACCTGGGGATCGAGTTCGATCCCGACGACCTGGTGCCCGAGCACCTGCACCTGGTCGACGCCATCTGCCGTGCCGTGCTGCGCGCCACGCCCGCCGACACCGCCGCACGGCTCGTCCACTCGGGGGAGGCCCGATGAGCGCCCAGCCTGCCGTCCTGCACGAGCTGCTCGACCGAGCGGCCGAGCGGTGGCCGGACCGGCCGGCCGTCTCGGCCGGCGAGCACAGCCTGACCTACCGTCAACTCGTCGACACCAGCCGCCGGGTGGCCCTTCTGCTGGCCGGGCACGGCCTGCGGCGCGGGCGTCGGCTGGTGATCAGCGCGCCCAACTCGGTGGAGCTGCCGGTCCTGGTCACCGCGGCCTCGCGGATCGGCGCCCCGTTCGCGCTGCTGCACGAGCAGGTGCGCGGCGCCCAGCTGGAGCACGTGCTGGCCGACTGCGAGCCGACCCTGCTGGTCGGCGCCGACCCGGACGGCCGGGCGGCCGCCGAGGCCCGGGGCGTCAAGGCCCTGGACATCGCCGAGTTGACCGACCTCGCCGCCGGCCCGGTGCCCGACCGGACCGCGCTGCCGGCCGGCCCGCTGCCGGTCGACCCGGTCTGCCTGATCTACACCTCCGGCACCACCTCGCTGCCCAAGGCCGTGGTCAGCACCCACCAGCAGCTGGTCTTCGCCGCCGGGGCGATCCAGCAGGTGCTCGGCTACCGGTCCGACGACGTGGTCTACAGCCCGCTGCCGCTCTCCTTCGACTACGGGCTCTACCAGTTCTTCCTGGCCGCGCTCGGCGGCGCCCACCTGCGGCTGGGCCGCCCCGCCGAGGTCGGCCCGCCCCTGCTGACCAACCTGGAGCGCAGCGGTGCCACCGTGCTGCCCGCCGTCCCGGCGGTGGCCGACGCGCTGGGCCGCCTGCTGCGTCGGGCGGGCGACCGGGCCCTGAAGCTGCGGCTGCTCACCAACACCGGCGCGGCGATGCCGCCCGAGGCGCTGGCCCAGCTGCGCGCCCGGATCCCGGGCCTGCGGGTGCAGTTGATGTTCGGCCTGACCGAGTGCAAGCGGGCCACGATCATGCCGGTCGACGGCGACCTCGACCGGCCCGGTTCCAGCGGGGTCGCGCTGCCCGGCACGGAGGTCTTCGTGGTCGGCCCGGACGGCGCCCGGCTGCCCGCCGGCGAGGTCGGCGAGATCGTGGTGCGCGGGCCGAACGTGATGGCCGGCTACTGGCGCCGGCCCGAGCTCACCGCCGAGCGGTTCCACCGCGCCGAGGGGCTGTTCCCCGAGCTGCGCACCGGCGACTACGGCTGGCTGGACGACGAGGGCTTCCTGTTCTTCGACGGCCGCCGGGACGACATCTACAAGGAGAACGGCTTCCGGGTGAGCGCCACCGAGGTCGAGGCGGCCGCCCGCCGCATCCCCGGAGTGGCCTCCGCCGCGGTGCTGGCCCCGGCCGCGGGCCGGGCGGCCCTGCTCTTCGTCACCGGCGGGCTGACCTCGGCCGAGGTGCTGCCGGCGATGCGCGAGCAGATCGAGCGGTTCAAGGTGCCGGGCCGCTGCCTGGTGCTCGACCGGCTGCCGCTGACCGGCAACGGCAAGGTCGACCGCAAGGCGCTGGCCGTCCTGGCGGAGGAGGTGGAGCGTGTCCGTGCCGACTAGCGCGCCCGCGCCCGCGGTGCTGCCGGTCCCGCCGGCCGTCCTCGCCGCGGTGCCCACCCCGGCGTACCTGTACGACCTGGCCGAGGTGCGCCGCAACCACGGCCGGCTGCGTGCCGCGCTGCCCGAACCGACCGGCCTGTACTACTCGTTGAAGGCCAACCCGCACCCGGCGCTGCTCGCCGAGCTGCGCCGCTGCGGGGCCCGCCCCGAGGTCTGCTCGACCGGCGAGCTGGACGCCGCGCTCGCCGCCGGCTGGCCGGCCGACCAGGTGCTCTACACCGGTCCGGGCAAGCGGGACGAGGAGGTCGCGGACGCGCTGGACCGCGGGGTGCGCCGGTTCTCGGTGGACTCGCCGCACGGCATCGAGCAGCTGGACCGGCTGGCGGCGGCCCGCGGCACCGCGGCCGAGTGCCTGCTGCGGATCAACGAGGACCAGCCGGCCCCCGGCCAGGGCCTGGCGATGACCGGCGTGGCCTCGCAGTTCGGCGCGGACGCCGACTGGGTGCTGGCCGAGCCGTCCCGGTTCGGCGGCAGGCCCGCCGCCCGGGTCGTCGGCCTGCACCTCTACATGGGCTCCAACATCGCCCAGGTGCGGGACCTGCACGCGCAGTTCGCCCGCTCGCTGGGCACCGCGCGGCGGATCGGCGAGGCACTGGCCCCGTACGGCGCCGAACTGCGGGTGCTCGACCTCGGCGGCGGCTTCGGCGCCCCCTTCGCCAAGGCCGGCGCTCCGCTGGACCTGACCGCCCTGCGGCCGCTGCTGGAGGAGCTGTTCGACGCCGAGGCCCCCGGCTGGCGCACGGGCGCGCCGGAGCTGGTCTTCGAGTCCGGCCGCTACCTGGTCGGCACCGCCGGCACCCTGCTGACCGCCGTGCTGGACGCCAAGCGCTCGCACGGCAAGGAGGTGGTGGTGCTCGAATCCGGCATCAACCACCTGGGCGGCATGTCCGGGCTGCGCCGGCTGCCCCCACTGGCCCCGCACCTGGTTCGCGCCCGCGACCCGCACGACGGGTCCGAGCGGGACACGCTGGTGGCCGGCCCGCTCTGCACCCCGCTGGACACCTGGAGCCGCGGGGCCGCGCTGCCCGCGCTGCGCCCCGGTGACCTGGTCGCCGTGCCCAACGTGGGCGCGTACGGCCTGTACGCCAGCCTGGTCGCCTTCCTGGGCCACCCGCTGCCGGTGGAGGCGGTGGTCGACAGCGACCGCCCCGAGGCGGCACCCGAGCTCACCAGGGTCACCTTGACCCGGATCCCCGTCCCGGCCCACCGAGGAGAGAACTGATGGACCCCCGACTGCCCGAGCTGCTGCGCCCGTTCCTCAAGTTCGCGGGCGAGCGCGAGATCACCGCCGAGTCCCCGCTGCGCGAGTTCGGCCTGGACTCGATGCAGGCCATCGAGCTGCTGTTCGCCATCGAGGACACCTTCGACGTCTCGCTGCCGGACGAGGACATGAACGACGCCACCTTCGAGACCGCGGGCAGCCTGTGGACCGCGGTGCACCGCGCGCTGACCGCGGCCGGCCGCGCCGACGAGGCGGTCGGCGCATGAGCGCACCGGCGATGACCGCGGCGCCCGTACGCCCCGAGCGGATCGGCGCCGCCGACCTGGCGGCGCTCACCGAGCGGGTGGCGAAGGTGACGGCCGAGCACGTGGAGCACACCGACCGGGAGGCGGCCTTCCCGGTCGCGGCGCTGGCCGAGCTGCGCGCCACCGGTCTGCTCGGCCTGCTGGTGCCGGTCGAGTACGGCGGCCTCGGCGGCACGGTGGCCGACCTGGTGGAGGCGAGCATCGCGCTGGGCCGGGTCGACATGTCGGTCGCGATGGTCTTCGCGATGCACGGCCAGCAGGTCGCGGCGCTGGTGCGGCACGGCGGCGAGCGGCTGCGCGCCGAGGTGCTGCCCGAGGTCGCGGCCGGCCGGGTCTACCTGGCCTCGGTCACCACCGAGGCCGGCAAGGGCGGGCACCTGCTCAGCGCCGAGGCCGCGCTCGCCGCGGCCGACGGCGAACTGCTGGTGGACCGCTTCGCCCCGATCGTGACCGGCGGTGAGCACGCCGACGCCTTCCTGGTGACGATGCTGAGCCCGCACGCCACCAACCCCGGCCAGGTCTCGCTGGTCTACGCCCGGCGCGACCAGCTGGAGATCGAGCGCTCCGGCGACTGGCAGCCGCTCGGCATGCGGGCCAGCCACAGCGTGGCGCTGCGGCTGCGCGGCCGGGTCCCCGAGCACCAGGTCGTCGGCGCGCACGGCGACTTCCGCTCGGTGGTCACCGGCGTCTTCGGCCCGCTCGCGCACCTGGGCTGGTCCGCCTGCTGGCTGGGCACGGCCGCCGGCGCGCTCTCCCGGGTGCTGCGCCTGCTGCGCTCCCCCGAGGGGCGCAAGCAGTCGAACCTGGAGTCGGAGCTGCTGCTGACCAGGCTGTCCCGGGCCCGGCAGCGCCTCGACACGGTGTACGCGCTGCTGGTGCAGACCGAGCGGACGGTGGCCGAGGCGGCGGACCTGACGCCGCCGAGGATCCAGCTGCGGCTCAACGCGCTGAAGATCACCGCCGCCGAGGAGTGCTACGCCGTGGTCGACGAGCTGGTGGACGCGGTGGGCATGCGGCACGGCTACCTCAAGGGCTCGCCGACCCGGCTGGAGCAGGCGCTGCGCGACCTGCGCTCGGCGGTGCTCAACTACAGCAACGACCGGCTGCACCTGGCGGACGGCAGGCTCGCCCTGCTCGACCCGGAGGTGCGCTTTGGCTGAGTCGCCCGCCCCGGCCGACTACCGGGCGCTGCTGGAGCG
The DNA here is from genome assembly GCF_040636595.1 of Kitasatospora sp. NPDC036755. Taxonomy (NCBI): domain Bacteria; kingdom Bacillati; phylum Actinomycetota; class Actinomycetes; order Kitasatosporales; family Streptomycetaceae; genus Kitasatospora; species Kitasatospora sp. NPDC036755. Next base: position 119 of record NZ_JBEZUT010000446.1, on the reverse strand, counting down.
GGCGTTGGAGCCGTTGCCGGCCGGGGCCGCGGCGGCGCGGGTCGGTGCCGGCCAGGACCCGGGTGGGCGGCTGGGGGCCGGTGAGGAGCTTGCCGAGGTCGTCGAGGTGTTCGGTGCGG
>NZ_JBEZUT010000445.1:0-5595 GCF_040636595.1 Kitasatospora sp. NPDC036755 | reverse complement strand
GGGGTGGTGATGTCGCCGGGGTAGCGGCAGGCCATGCCGATGATCGCGATCGGGTCGTCATCGACGGCCCCGACCACACCCACCGACACCGCGCCGGGCTCCGCCGGGAGGGCTCCGGTGACCTGGGTGCGCAGGTGGGTGGCGACGGCGGCGGCGCTGGGGTGGTCGAAGACGAGCGTCGCGGGAAGCCGCAGTCCGGTCGCGGTGGCGAGGCCGTTGCGGAACTCGACGGCGGTCAGCGAGTCGAATCCCAACTCCTGGAAGGAGCGCCCGGGTTCGACGGCGGCGGTGGAACGGTGGCCGAGCACCCCGGCGACCTGGGTGCGGACGAGTTCGAGCAGCGTCCGGTCCAGTTCCTCGGCCGGGAGGGCTGCCCAGCGGGCGGCCTCGGACGCACCCTCCGGGCGCGCGGACCCGGCGGCCCGGGGCCGGGCGGGGACGAGTTCGCGCAGCAGCGCGGGCAGGGCGTCGCCCTGGGCGCGCAGAGCGGCGGTGTCGATCGGGGCGGTGACGAGCGCGGGCCGGTCGTCCTGGCGCAGGGCGGCGTCCAGCAGGGCAAGCCCCTCCTGGGCGGAGACGTACGGGAACCCGTGCCGGCGCATCCGCTCGCGGTCCGCCTCGTCGAGGTCGGCGGCCATGCCGGTGGCCCAGGGGCCCCAGACGAGCGACTGGGCGGCCAGGCCGTGGGCGCGGCGGTGGGTGGCGAGGGCGTCCAGGAAGGCGTTGCCGGCGGCGTAGTTGGCCTGGCCGGCGGCGCCGACGGTGCCCGCGATCGAGGAGAACAGGACGAAGCGGGAGAGCCCGCGGTCGGCGGTCAGCTCGTGCAGGTGCCAGGCGGCGTCCACCTTGGCGGAGAGCACGGTGGACAGCCGCTCGGGGGTCAGCGAGTCGATGACGGCGTCGTCCAGGACTCCGGCGGCGTGCACCACGGAGGTGGGGGCGGCGCGGTCGAGCAGGGCGGCGAGGGCGGCCCGGTCGGCGACGTCGCAGGCCGCGAGCTCCACCTCGGCGCCCAGCGCGGTGAGTTCGGCGGCGAGCCCGGTGGCGCCGGGCGTGTCCGGGCCGCGGCGGCTGGTGAGCAGCAGGCGGCGCACACCGTGCTCGACGACCAGGTGGCGGGCGACCAGGGCGCCGAGCCCGCCCGTGCCGCCGGTGATCAGCACGGCGCCGTCGCCCCAGGTCCCGATGGACCCGGTCCCGGCGTCCGCCGCTGCCTCGGCGGGGAGCCGTTGCAGGCGCGGCGCGTGCAGGGCGCCCTCGTGGACCCGGATCTCCGGTTCGCCTGTGGCCAGGGCGCGGCGCAGCAGGGCCGGCGACGGGGCGTCGGCCGTCGCGTCCAGGTCGAGGAGGAGGAAGCGGTCCGGGTGCTCGGCCTGGGCCGCGCGGACCAGGCCGCGGACGGCCGCGGCGGCCAGGTCCTCGGCGCGAGTGACGACGACCAGCCGGGTCCGGGGCGCGGGCTCGTCGGCGAGCCGTTCCTGGAGGGTGCGCAGCGCCCAGTGGGCGGCGGCGTGGGTGCCCGCGACCGGGTCCGGTCCGCACGGCGGCGCGACCGCGACCGCGACGGTGGCGTGCCGGGTCTCGGAGTCCGGGGCGTCGGTGTCCGTCCCATCCGCAGTGGCATCGGCATCGGCATCGGCGAGTGGGACGGTGACGAGCCGGTGGAGCGGGCCGGCGGTGGCGGCGGGGGCGAGCCGCGCGGTGTCCACCGGGCGGGAGACCAGGGCGTCGACGGTCAGCACGGCGGCGCCGGTGCCGTCGGCGACGGTCACCGTGACGGTGTCCGGGCCGGACGGGGCGAACCGGACCCGGGCGGTCGTCGTGCCGGTCGCGTGGAGGGCGACCCCGGACCAGGTGAACGGCAGTACGGTGCGGTCGCCGTCATCGGCCAGCAGCCCGGCGTGCAGGGCGGCGTCGAGCAGGGCGGGGTGGACGCCGAAGCGGGCGGCGTCGGCGTGCGCGGACTCGGGGAGCGTGACCTCGGCGAAGGTCTCCGCACCGCTCTTCCAGGCGGAGCGCAGACCGCGGAACACAGGCCCGTAGTCGTACCCGCGCGAGGCCAGCAGCTCGTACGCGCCGTCGAGCGGGACCGGGACGGCGCCGGCCGGGGGCCAGACGGTGAGCCCGGTCGGCGCGGTGCCGCCGACCGGGGCCGCGGCCAGGATGCCCTCGGCGTTGAGGGTCCAGGGGGCCTCGGCGTCGTCGGGTCGCGCGCCCCCGGTCCGTTCGGGACGCGAGTGGATCGTGACCGTGCGGTCGCCGTTCCCGGCGGCCGGGCCCACGGCCACCTGGACCTGGACGCCGCCGTGTTCGGGCAGGGCGAGCGGCGCCTGGAGGGACAGTTCGGCGAGCGTGTGGCAGCCCACCTGGCGGCCGGCGCGCAGCGCCAGCTCCAGCAGGCCGGTGCCGGGGAGGAGGACGGTCGACCCGATGCGGTGGTGGGCGAGCCAGGGCTGGGTGTCGACGCAGAGGCGGCCGGTCAGCACGGCGCCGTCGGAGCCGGGCGCGGTGAACACGGCGCCCAGCAGCGGGTGGTCGGCCGCGGGCAGGCCGGAGGGCGCGGCACCGCCCGACGGGGTGGCGTTCTCCCAGAAGCGTTCGTGCTGGAAGGGGTAGGTGGGCAGGTCGGTGCGGTGGGCGTCGCTGCCGGCGAAGGCGGTGGCCCAGTTCACGGTCACACCGGTGGTGTGGAGGGTGCCGAGGGCGGCGAGGAGGGTTCGGGCCTCGTCGCGGTCGCGGCGCTGGGTGGGGATGGCGGTGACGGCGTCGGTGTCGAGGTCGTCGAGGGTCTGCTGGGCCATGGCGGTGAGGACGGCGTCGGGGCCGATCTCCAGCAGGGTGGTGACGCCGTGGTCGGTCAGGGTGCGGACGGCGTCGGTGAAGCGGACGGCGGCGCGGACCTGGCGGATCCAGTGGACGGGGTTGGTGAGTTCGGTGGTGGTGAGGGTGCCGGTGACGGTGGAGACGACCGGGATGGTGGGCTCGTGGTAGGCCAACTGGGCTGCCACGGTGGCGTACTCGCGGAGCATGGGCTCCATGAGGGCGCTGTGGAAGGCGTGCGAGACGCGGAGCTTGGAGGTGCGGCGGCCCTGGGTGGCGAAGCGCTCGGAGAGCGCCTCGACAGCGGTGGCTTCGCCCGAAATGACCACGGAGCGCGGCCCGTTGAGGGCGGCGATGTCCACGCCCTCGGTCAGGTGCGGGGTGACCTCGTCCTCGGTGGCCTCGATGGCGGTCATGGCGCCGCCGGTGGGCAGGGCCTGCATGAGTCGGCCGCGCGCGGTGACGAGTCGGGCGGCGTCGGGCAGGGTCCAGACGCCGGCGACGTGGGCGGCGGCGAGTTCGCCGATGGAGTGCCCGGCGAGGTACTGCGGGCGCACGCCCCAGGAGTCGAGGAGCGCGAAGAGCGCGACCTCGACGGCGAACAGCGCGGTCTGGGTGTACGCGGTCCGGTCGAGGAGGTCACCGTCCTCACCCCAGATCACCTCGCGCAGCGGCCGCTCCAGCCACCGGTCGAGTTCGGCGCAGACCTCGTCGAAGCGCGCGGCGAACACGGGGTGGGCCTCGTACAACTCCCGTCCCATGCCGAGCCGTTGCGCCCCCTGCCCGGTGAACAGGAAGGCCGTCTCCGCGAACCCGCCGCCGGCCCGGCCGACCGTCGTGCCGGCGGCCGGCGCGTCCTCGGCGAGGGCGGCGAGGGCGGCGAGCAGTTCCTCCCGTCCGGCGGCCGCGACGACGGCCCGGTGCTCGAACGCGGAACGCGTCGTCAGGCTGAACGCGGCGTCCAGCGCCCGGACGTCCGGACGGGACGCCAGGTGCCGGTGGAGCCGGGCCGCCTGGTCGCGGAGCGCGGGCGCCGACTTCGCCGACAGGACGACGGGCACAACCGGGGTGTCCGGCCCGTCCGCCGTGACCGGCGGCGACGACTCCTCCGGTTCGGCCAGGATGAGGTGCGCGTTGGTGCCGCTGAGCCCGAACGAGGAGACCGCGGCCCGGCGCGGCCGCTCGCCGCGGGGCCACTCCCGGGCCTCGGTCAGCAGCTCGACCGCGCCGGCCTCCCAGTCGACCTGGGTGGTGCGCCGCTCCGAGTGCAGGGTGCGCGGCAGGACGCCGTGCCGCATCGCCTCGACCATCTTGATGACGCCCGCGACGCCGGCGGCGGCCTGGGTGTGGCCCAGGTTGGACTTGATCGAGCCGAGCCACAGCGGCGCGCCGCCGTCGCCCCGGCCTCGGCCGTAGGTGGCGAGCAGGGCCTGGGCCTCGATCGGGTCGCCGAGCCGGGTGCCGGTGCCGTGCGCCTCGACCACGTCGACGTCCGCCGTGGTCAGGCCGGCGTCGGCGAGGGCCCGGCGGATCACCCGCTGCTGGGCGGGGCCGTTGGGGGTGGTCATCCCGCTGGAGGCGCCGTCCTGGTTGACGGCCGAGCCGGCGATCACGGCCAGCACGGTGTGGCCGTTGCGTCGGGCGTCCCGCAGCCGTTCGAGGACGACGACGCCGACGCCCTCCGAGCAGCCGGTGCCGTCGGCGGCCTCCGAGAAGGACTTGCAGCGGCCGTCGCGGGCGAGGCCGCGCTGGGTGTTGAAGTAGACGAACATGTCGGGCGTCGCCATGACCGTGGCGCCGCCCGCCAGCGCGAGCGTGCAGTCGCCCCGGCGCAGCGCCTGGACGGCCCAGTGCATGGCGACCAGCGAGGACGAGCAGGCCGTGTCGACGGTCACCGCCGGGCCCTCCAGGCCGAGGCTGAAGGCGACCCGCCCGCTGGCGAGGCTGCCGTCGCTCGTCCCGAACCCGTAGTCGTGGTACATCAGGCCGGTGAACACGCCGGTCCGGCTCCCGCGCAGCACGGCCGGGTCGATGCCCGCGTGCTCGATGGCCTCCCAGGAGGTCTCCAGCAGCAGGCGCTGCTGGGGGTCCAGTCCGAGCGCCTCGCGCGGCGAGATGCCGAAGAAGTCGGCGTCGAACTGCGCGGCGTCGTGGAGGAAGCCGCCTTCGCGGGCGATCGAGCGGCCGGGCCGGCCGGGCTCCGGGTCGTAGAGCCCGTCGAGGTCCCAGCCCCGGTCGGCCGGGAAGCCGTCGACGGCGTCGACGCCGTCGGCGACCAGCCGCCACAGCTCCTCGGGTGAGCCGGCGCCGCCGGGGTAGCGGCAGCCCATGCCGACGATGGCGATCGGCTCGCCCACCAGCTCGGTGAGCCGGCCGTTCTCCTGGCGCAGGCGCTCGTTGTCCAGCATCGAGCGGCGCAGCGCCTCGACGATCCGGTCGACGTTCGTGTCCACGTGAACCCTCAGTTGCTCAGTTGTCGCCGTCGCGCCCGAGCGCCGCGCGCACCAGGTCGTCGATCGTCATGGTCAGGATGGAGTCGCCCTGGTCGGTGCCCTGGTCGCCGGCGGGCGTGGCGGGCGTGGCGGGCGCGGCTGTCGCCGGTGCCGAGGTGGTGCCCTGGGCGGGTGCCGGGGCGGCCAGTTCGAGCAGCCGGTCGAGCAGCCCGGAGGCACGCAGCGCCGCGAGGTCGACGGTGCCGAGCAGGCGCCGGACCTCCTCGTCACCGGCCCCGGCGGCCCCCTCGGGGGCGGCGGCGGGCACGCTCCGCGCCGGGCC
>NZ_JBEZUT010000444.1:0-5616 GCF_040636595.1 Kitasatospora sp. NPDC036755 | reverse complement strand
CTGCCGGAGCGGGAACCCGCCCTGCCCCCGAAGGCGCCGGACTCCGGGCAGGACCCGATGACCGCGGGGACGCCGGCCAACACGCCCTCCCGGGCGAAGGGCACCAAGCAGCTGACCGTGTGGATCGACGCGGACCTTCACAAGCGGATGAACCGCGCGAAGGTCGAGCTGGAGAAGGACCTCAAGGTCCAGGTGGAGGAGGCAATCCGCGCCTACCTCGAAGCGAAGGGCTTCTGATGAAGAGCCCCAGCGGTGTCGTAACCACCGCTGAGGCCCAGGGCGGCTCCCAGGAGGAACCCAAAATGCAGCACGACCAGCATAAAGGCGGCGATCAGCCGAACGTGAGGCGACAACTCGCCACACTCACCCCGGGCATGCGGCGCCTGGTGAAGGCGGCCGGTGCCGGTGGGGCGCTCATCGCGGCGATCGGCTTCGTGGGCTCGTACAAGGCCCTGCAGAAGCTGGCGGAGAAGCAGGGGGAGATGGGGTCCTTCTCCTACGCCTTCCCCATCGGTGTGGACGTCGGCATCGCCGTCCTGCTGGCCCTCGACCTGGTGCTCACCTGGCTGCGGATCCGCTTCCCGCTCCTGCGGTACGTGGCCTGGATGCTGACGGCCGGCACCATCGCCTTCAACGCGGCCAGCGCCTACCCCAAGCCGTTGCCGATGGCTCTGCACGCCCTGCTGCCGGTGCTGTTCGTCGCCGTGGTGGAGGCCGGCCGGTACGCGATCGCCCGCATCGCGGCGATCGAAGCGGGCCGTCCGGACATGGACGGTGTCCGGTTCTTCCGCTGGATCCTCTCCCCGATCCCCACCTTCAAGCTGTGGCGGAAGATGAAGCTGTGGGAGATCACCTCCTACAACGAGATCGTCGACCTGGAACAGCGCCGCCTGGTCTACCGGGCGATCCTGCGGCACAAGTACGGACGGGGCTGGCGCCGGACGGCTCCGGTGGAGGAGACCCTGCCTCTGAAGCTGTCCCGGTACGGTCGGGCCCTGCCCTACCTGGAGCCGCCGGAGACCGACCTGCTCCGGGAGTACACCGTGGAACGGGCCGACCGCTCGGCGCCGGCCGCCGCCGCCGAGCTGCCCCCGGGCTTCACCCCGGAGCTGTTGGACCGCCTGACGCAGCTGCTCGACCAGCAGGAGGGCGGCTCCATCGACCAGCAGCCGCGCATCTCCGAGCTGGAAGCGGCCGCGGAGCCGGTCCCGGCCGAGCCGGTGGAACTGGTGGAGGCCGAGCTGGAGGAGGAGTCCGAGTCGTCCGCGGAACAGCCGGCTGCTACCCCGTACGGCGGGATGGTGCCGCTGCGGAAGTTGGACCGGCCCGTGCCGGAGGCCGATTCCTCGTGGTTCCGCCCGGAGCAGACCGACCCGGCCTCCGCGCTCTGGGACGGGGCGCACGCCCAGGTCTTCGACCAGGAGGCGGCGGAGCGGCCGAGCGCGGCCGAGCTGACCCGCCCGGCGAGCGTCCACGCCCGGCTCTCCCACCAAGAAACCGTCCCGGCTCCCGTTGTCGAGCAGGCGCTGGCCGAGCCGGTGGCGCCCTGGTCCCCGCCCGTGCAGCCTCCTGCCGAGCCGACCGGCCCGCTCGCCGAGCCCGCCACGTTCTGGTCCCCGCCGGTTCAGCCGGCTGTGGAGCCGACCGGCCAGGTTGTCGAGCAGCCTGCGGCGCCCAGCGTCCAGGCCGAGCACGGGGACCAGCAGCCGGAGCACGTCCCGCAGCTGCCCGACGACCAGGAGGAGGAGCCCGAAACCCCCGCGCTCTCCGGCAAGGAACAGCTGCTGAAGTTGCTGCAGTCCCTGACGCCAGAACAGAAGGCCATGAACCAGAAGGAACTCGCGGCCGAGCTGTTTCCCCAGCTCAACACGGTGATGAGGTCGCAGGACTCGGTCCGGGTCTACATCGGTCGCTACATGCGTGAGGGAAAGATCTAGCCCCGGTTCCAGTGGGCGGACACACACGACCCGCTTCCCGCTGGATGGGAGTCCTCCGGAAACAGCTGTTTCTTGTCAGTCCTGGAGCGTACGGTGATGGGCCCCATCACCAGCTCCACCAGTCCCGGAAGTACCCCGGGGCGGCGCTGGTACCGCCGACCCCGGGGCCTGGCCATAGAGAGGAACCTCTGATGAACCAGTTCGACAACCAGGCTACCGATCGTCAGGACAACCCTGGCACGGGGCACGGGGGTGAAGCCACCCCGCCCCGTCGCTGGGCCGCCTACGCGGCCGCCGGCCTGCCGGTGGCGACCGGGGCGACGCCCGCCGCTACGACCAACCCGACCTCCCTCAACACCACCAGCGCCGGGGACATGCTCGGCAACATCGGACACCTGCTGTGGAACGTCGCCGGGGCCCTTCCCGGTGGCCACCTCGGTGCGGGCGGCCTGGCCGTCGCTGCTGCGGGCGCCGGCTACCTCAAGATGCGGCTGGACCGCCCGGTGGACCGCAACACCAAGGCCGGCTTCGCCGACAAGGATGAGATCCGCGAGCACTTCTCCGGCCAGCAGCTCCTGGAGCGCGCGGACGTCCTGCGGCCCGATCTGGTCGCCACCCGCGGCCGCCGCGGCCTCGTTCCCACTGACCTGGGCAAGCTCATCGGCCGGGACGTCATCCACAAGCGGGAGGTCTACTCCTCGATCGAGGACATGACCCTGGTCTTCGCTCCCCCGCGGACTGGTAAGTCCGCGCTCTTGGGCGGGCACGTGGTGGACGCCCCGGGCGCCGGGATCATCACCAGCACCCGCGGGGACCTCTACCGGCACACGGTGGAGGTCCGCAGGCGGCGCGGCCCGGTGGAGGTCTTCAACCCGGACGTGGCCGGCATCGCCAACACCCTGATCTGGGACCTGGTCAAGGGCTGCACCGACCCGGTGGTCGCGTTCCGCCGGGCCGGCTACCTGCTCTCCGGCCAGACGGCGGGGGCGGTGGAGGACTCCTCGTTCTGGGACAACCAGAGCTACCGCGTGCTGCGTTCGCTGCTGATGGCGGCCGCAGTCGGCGGGCGGGACCTGATGCACGTCCGCAACTGGGTCACCAACATGAACCCGAAGACCCGCGAGCCCCACCGGCTGCTGGAGTCGTACGAGCACTGCCCGCCCGGCTGGGCCAACGACCTGCTGCAGGTCATCGAAGCGCCCGAGCGCACCCGGGAGAGCATCCTGCTCACTCTGATCAGCAGCCTGGAGTGCCTGGCGCTGCCCGCCGTCGCCCGGATCGTCACCCCCGTGCCCGGGATGCGCGAGTTCGACCCGGAGCTGTTCCTCCAGGCCGGGGGGGCCCTCTACCTGATGGGCCGTCACCGGGCGAAGGGCTCCGTGGCCCCGCTGTTCACGGCCTTGGTCGGGGAGATCTACGAGACGGGGAAGGAGATGGCCGCCAACTCTGCCCACGACAGGATCGACCCCCCGCTGGACATGATCCTGGACGAAGCGGCGGTCACCTGCCCGCTGCCCCTGCACAACTGGGGCGCGGACGCCGGCGGCTCGAACATCCCGATCACCATGAGCGTGCAGTCCCCCAGCCAGCTCTACGAGCGGTGGGGCCAGCGCGGGGGTGAGACCATCTGGCAGCTGAGCAACAAGCTGGTCTTCGGGGGTCTGTCCGTCCCGCGGGACCTTCAGGACCTGTCCGACCTCTGCGGCGACCGCGAGAAGGAGGTGACGACCACCTCGACCAACGCCAAGGGAGAGGTCACCAAGTCGGTCAGCACCATCGAGGTGCCCGTCATGAAGAAGGACAAGATCCGGCGGCTCCCGAAGTTCCACGGCCTCTACATCCACCGCAACGCCGCGCCCGTCGTGGTGAAGATCGTGCCAGTCTGGAAGCGCGACGACGTCCGGGCCGTGGCCAAGGAGATCCGCAAGAACGAGCGCAACCAGGCCAAGCTCGCCAAGCAGGCTGAGAAGCTGGGCATTGAGCTGCCGGTCTCCCCGAACCCGCCGATGCCGGCCTACAAGCCGGTGGTTCCCAAGCAGACCCCCCAGCAGCAGCCCGGCCAGCAGCCGGTGGTCCCTCTCCGAAAGGCGGTCTGATCCGTGGCCATCACCCCTGAGCGCCCCACCGGGGTCAAGCCCGGCGACGGCTACATGGTCGTCGTCATGGAACAGACCAAGATCAAAAAGCGGCTGGTGGACCTGGAGCGGCAGGGACTCAACGACCGGCTGGCCTTGTTGGAGAGCCAGAACCTCGCGGAGAACATCTACAAGCTGGCCAAGGCCATGGAGGCCGACGCCAAGTCCCGGCTGGCCGCCAAGTCGCCGTGCTGGAACTGGGTGGAGATGACGGAGGAGGAGGCCGGCGACGCCTGGGCCACGCTCCTGGCCTGGCGCCGGGACGTCCTCAAAGTCCGCTGGCCCTCGGTGTACTGGCCGACCACCACCCGGTGCTGGTACCTCCACCCGGAGGTCGTGGAGGAGCTGTCCGCGCTCTACCTGGCGTGGAAGCACACCTACACCAGCCCGGAGGCCACCCCGATGCGGGCCGCGGAGTTCCTGGAGCGCTGGCTGCCTGGAGCCAAGCGCCGGATTCCCGAGTACCTGGAGCAGTGCACCCAGCGTTCGACGGGCCACCAGGAGTTCGACTACTCGCTGGAGAGCCACCGGGAGCACGACGACGCGGAGATCTCGGCCTTCATCCAGGCCGACCTCGACGCGCGGCCCTCCACCCCGGCGGAGGACGACGCCGAGTAGCAGCACGCGCAACACCAAAGGGTGAGGCCCCGACCAAGGTCGGGGCCTCACCCTTTTGGCGTCGGGGCCTAGTGGAGCTTCGTGCCCGGTTCCGCGATGGGCCGTTCGTCGTCGGAGCCGCGCAGCCACTTCAGCGTGGCGATGAACGCGGCCGCGTAGTCGTCGCCGATCTGCTGCCACTCCGGGATCAGCTGCTCGACCACGTCGCGCGCGCGGAAGTTCTCCTTGGCCAGCTCCTCCTTGCTGAGCGGGTAGCTGGTCGTCCGGCCGGTGAGGGGCCCGGTCGGCCGGCGGCCGAGTACCCACAGGCAGCACTCCTTGACGCCGCGGGCGGCCTCCGGCGGGCGCGAGCACCACATGGTCAGCATCCGGTCCGGGTGGTGTTCCTTCCACGGGAAGTCGAGTTCCACCTGGGCCTGGTCCAGCAGCCGCTCGATCTCCTCGCGCGTGCGCCGGAAGCCCTCCGGCAGCACCTCCGCCGGCGGATCCTCCGGTGGGGGCGGCACCGGCACCGGGCCCGCGTTCCACCCGGGTGGAACAGCGGGGGGAGCCGGTGGAACCGGCGGAGCCCACGACGGGCGCGGGGGCACCTGGGGCCCCGGGGTGTACCAGCTCTCAGCAGCCATGCTCAGACCGTACCCACCCGGCAGGGGCGACAACAGCGACTCGGCGCAACCCGGTCACTGGTGCAGCCCACCGCCGTAGTACGGCCCGGGGGCGGCCGGGGCGGCCCGCTCGATGACCAGGGCGGCCTCCGGGGCGGCCTGCTCGACTGCGGGGGCCGGAGGTTCGGCGACTACGGCGGTGGTCTCGGTGACGGCGGCCTGGGCGCGCTCGGCCAGAATGTCCTTCGCCGCCAGCGCGACGCCCACCGCGTCGTCCAGCGCGGGGCCTTCCAGTTCCTGGACCTCGATGGCGTTGCGCCG
>NZ_JBEZUT010000443.1:0-5648 GCF_040636595.1 Kitasatospora sp. NPDC036755 | reverse complement strand
CTCCAGCCACTTCAGGAAGGAGTCGTTGAAGGCGAACCGCCGCGGGCGAACCGCGGCGGGCCCGGCCCGTCACCCCGGTGTCAGTCGCCACCCGGCCCGTTCGCCGAACGCAGCGTGTCCAGTCGGTGCCGGTACTCCTCCGCGTCGATCTCGCCCCGCGCGAACCGCTCCGCGAGCACCTGCTCCGGGGACACCCACTGGCTCCCCTGCCCACCGCCGCCCTCCTGTCCCACCCGGCCCCAGCCGTGCGGGCCGCCCACCCCGGGTCCACCGGCACCGGGTGCCGCCCGACCTGGCGGAATCGGCTGTCGCGAGCGCGACACGTACCGGAACAGGGCGACGGCGAGCAGCACGACGATCACCAGGAACAGCAGCGTCGCGAACGCCATCAGCCCCATGCCCCAGCCACCCACGTGGCCGTGTCCGTGCCAGTACCTCATCAGGACCTCCTCCTCCGGCCCCGTCGGGACCCGCCGAGGTGAGCAGCGCCTTATCACCATCGTGCTCCCACCACCGGTGAAAGCGGCGTGAGGGAGGGCTGAGAAAACGTTCCGGCACTCGGTCCGGCGGCAACCGGGGTAGCGTGCCGTCGTGACCCGCCAGCCGCCGCCCGCCCCCGACCCCCGGTACCGCACGGCCCACCAGCCTCCCGCGGCCCTCCACCCGCCGTACGACGACCGCTCCCCCGAGCAGCTCGTCGCCGCCGGGGTGGTCCGGCGTCACCCCGATCCGCGGCCCCACCCGGCACTCGGCCACTCCCCGATCGGCTACGTCACCACCGCGCTCTGGGCCGAGCTGACCGCCCTCGCCATCGCACCGGACGCCGCGGAGACCACCGCCACCGCGCTGCTGCACTCGATCGCCGAGCGCGCCGTGGACGCGGCGCTCGCCCCGGGCAACGAACGGGCCCCGCGCGACGACCTGTACGTGACCGACCCCGCCCACATCGGCCCGCACCGCCGGGCGGTCTGGTTCCAGCGCTCCACGCCGCACGGCACCCCCGGCGCGCACGGCGCCCACGCCCCGCGCGGCCCCCTCGACCTGCTCACCCCGCTCGACCCGCGCGGCGGCGACACGGCCCGCGGCCCGATCACCGCCTCCTTCGCACCCCACCAGCCGTAGGCGCCCGGCGCCCAGCGCCCAGCACTCAGCGCTCGACCCGGAGGCTGTGACACACCCAGCTCAGCCGGTCCGGCCCGCCGTACGGCGGGCGGTCGTGGTACGTCCCGTCCGCCACCGAGATGTTGACGATCAGGTAGGCGTGCCACGCGGGCCCGACCCCGTGCAGGTCCGCGTAGACCAGTTCGTCCTCCACGTACCAGTCCACCGAGTTCGCGCCGAGCACCACCCGCAGGTCGAAGGTCGCCCCGAGCCCGATGCCGGCGTTCGCGCCGTGCCAGTAGCGGAAACCGCCCCGGACGTGGTTGGAGATCTCCAGAAGGTCCGGGTTGTCCGGGTGGTACTCGAAGAGGTCCACCTCGTTGCCGCCGTCCCGCCAGGTCCAGATGGCCGGCCAGGCGCCGAGTTCCACGGGCAGCGTCACGCTCGCCGACAGGACGTCGCCGGTGACGGCCTGGAATCCGTCCGGGCTGCCCTCGGTGGTCAGCAGATTGCAGCTCCAGAGTCCGCCGCTGTGCCGCCTGACCGCGGTGAACCGACCGTCCGGGCAGTAGTCGCGGCTGAGGTAGTCGAGCTTGTGGTCGCTCCGATTGGTCGGCCCCATCCGGGGATAGGCGCTGCTGCGCCCGGCGATCCACTGGCTGGTCGAAGTGAAGTCCGCGTCGAACACGACTGTCACGGCCGCCTCCCCGAAGCTCCGCCGTCCCGGCAGTCCACACCGCCGGGCACACAGGGTGAGTTACCCGATACCCTCCGCAGTATGCGAAGCGGATCGTTCGGGTCGGGACGAACGTGCGATTCGGGAGGGCCCGCCCGGGCCGTCAGCCGACGGGCGTCGTGCCTGCGGCGCCGAGCCGGTCGGTCACCGAGACCACCCCGTCCACCGAGCGGCAGAGGTTGAGCACGATCGGCACCAGGTGCGGCTCGGGCACGGTGCCGCTGAGCACCACCCGGCCCTGGTTGACCTCCACCCCGATCTCCGCCGGGCTGACCCCGTCGATCCGGCCGAGCACCTCTTCGACGATCTCCCGCCGGATCACCATGTCCTCGCGCAGGAAGACCCGCAGCAGGTCGCCGCGGCTGACCATGCCGATGACCCGCCCCTCGTCGTCCAGCACCGGCAGCCGCTTCAGGCCGTGCCGGCTCATCAGCCGGGCCGCCGCGACCACGCTGGTGTCGGGCGTGGTGCAGACCGGCTGGGCCGTCATCAGGTCGGCCGCGGCCACCTCGCCGTCCGGGCCCGGTGCCGCCGACTCGGGCGCGGGCAGCAGGCTGGCCGGGTCCTCCTGGGCGGCCAGGGTGCGCAGCAGGTCGGCCTCCGAGACCACGCCGAGCGGTCTACCGTCCGGGTCGACCACCGGCACGCCGGTGATGTCGTACTCGCTCAGCAGCGCCACGATCTCCCGGAACCCGGTCTCGGGCGAGACCAGGACCACGGGACTGGTCATCACGGATTCGACGGTGGCATGCCGCACGCCGGTTCACCTCGTCCAACGCTGCTGGTCCGATCGGGCTCGGATCGTCCCGACCGGTACCGGCAGCATCGCCCCCGGTGGCCGGGACCGCCAGGGGCCAAGGGGCCGAACGGGTGGGACCTTGGGCCTGCCGCACCGACGCGCCCCCGACATCGGGCGCACCGGACACCAGCCGTACCGGAGGACACCGTGTGCACCGGACACCAGCCGCACCGGACACCAGCCGCACCGGACACCATGTGCACCGGACCACCCGCCCCCCAGGGGGCACGCCTCCCCCGACGGGATCAGGCGTGGGTGCTCGACCCGCAGACGAAGACGGGCAGCGGCAGGAAGCCGTGGCTCCGGATGTCGGCCTTGGCCTCGCCGGAGGTGCAGAACCAGCCCTGTCGGCCGAACACCCTCCGCAGCGCCTGGCCGTGCGCGTCGCTGCTGGTCCAGTCGCCGTCCCGCACCCCGAGGTAGAGGACCCGACCGTACGGGCTCGCGAGGAAGTTCGGGCTGATCATGCCCTCGGACGTGGGGGCGATCCCGTCGAGGTTCTTCAGGACGAGCTCCCCGGGGTCGTCGCCCGGCTTCCGGTGCCCGCCGGTCACCTGGCCGACCCAGCGGCCGACCGAGTACGGGACGATCGCGTTCGGGTCGTGCAGGAGCGCGTCCTCCCCCTGGTCGTCCGCGACGCCGGAGGTCACGCACGGGCCCGCGTAGAAGGCGCCGGGGTCACCGTTGGAGACGGCGGAGGACGCGAGAGCCGTCATCTCGTCGGAGGTGAAGCTCGACCGGCGCTGGGAGGAGTCCGAGTAGAACTGGCCCGGCACCACCGGTTTGATCGTCGCGTCCGGCCACCGCGAGTCGATCTGCCGCCAGTTGGTGATGTCGCACGCGTAGATCGACCGCAGCTCGAAGCTCGTCAGGCTCGTCGGCGCGTTGCCGCCCGCCGGAGCCGCCCAGGTCACCGCGTCCTTCACGAGGGGGACGAAGTCGACCGAGGTCGGGTCGGTCACCCGCGGCCCCCTGCTCAGCCGCACGAAGTCGACCGTCGCACCGGTGTTGCTGTTCAGGGTGGTCAGCGCCTGCCGGGTGTTGGTCGGCCGGAGGACGGAGGAAGCCCCCGCCTTGGGCGTGATCGTTCCGGTTCCCCTGGCGTCCCAGCTGTACAGCCGGGGCGAGGCGGTGTCCCCGGCCGCCGCGAGCGAGGCGTTGTAGTCCGTGGCGAGCGCGTTGAAGAGCGCGTCGGTGGCGGGGGCTCCCATGCCGACCAGGTCGGTGCCGGCGGGCGTCGGCGGGTCGGCGGGGGCCGGGGCGGCCGTGACGAGGGCGAGTGCGGCGGCCAGCGCGGCGGCGGCGCCGAGTCGTGCGGTGAGGCGGGGCATGTGCGCTCCTCGGAGGGTCGACGGGGTGGGCACCGAGATCCTCGGGTCCCGCGCCCGCCGCGTCACCCCCGCCGGGCCGGGGCGACGGGCGTCGTCCGCTGGTCGGCAGCGGGCGGCCCGCCCCGGAGCCCCGGACGTTCTTCCCCCGGTGTCCCGCCGCTTGCCCGGCATATGCCCACCGCTCTCCCCGAACGGCGCAACCATCACATGATCGACTCGTTGGACCGTCCACCACGACAGCGGAACGGCTCCCGGGAGGGCCCCTTGGCAGTACGGGCGGTACGGGCAGTACGGGCGGTACGGGCAGGAAGGACGGCACGGACGGTGAGCGCGGCCGCGCTGCGCCGGGGCGTCACCGCGCGCCCGGTGGCCGTGGCGGAGGCCTCTCTGGTGCGCCACTACCGGCGGCTGGTCCGGCTCGCCTACCTGGCGCTACCGGCCGACCGCGACCGGCACACCCGGGTGCTCGCCGCCCACACCGCGGTCCAGCGGGCCCTGCCCACCCGCTGGACGCGCCGCCCCGGACCGGCCGCCGGCGAGCGGACCACCGAGCCCCCGGACACCCCGAACAGCCCGGACACCCCGGACACCCCGGACGGCCCGGATGACCCGGTCTACGCCGCGCTGCGCCTTCGGGTGCTGCGCGCCGCGCTCCGGCCGCGCCCGGCAGGCCGTCTCCTCCAGCCCCGGGTCTGGGGCCTGCGGCTGTTCACCCCGCACGGTGGCGAGCAGGACGCGGCGCTCGACCACGCGCTCGCCGCACTCGCCGCCCCGGCCAGGGCGGCCTTCGCCCTGCGGACGGTCGAGGGGCTGGGGCCGGAAAGCGTCGCCGAGGTGCTGCGGCAGGCCGGGGTGGCGCACCCGGCGGTGGCGGTGGCCGTCGCCGGGCAGGTCCCGTCCGGCCCGGACCCGCTGCCGGCCGCCTTCGACCCCTGCGCCGTCCGGGTGCAGCCCGCCGACCTGCTGCGCCGTCGCCGCGCGCTGACGGCCGCGCTCGCGGTCGGCGTGCTCGGCCTCACCACCACGGCCGGGGTGCTGGGCGGCTCACGCCCGGCCGCGCCGGACCGTCCCACGGCCTCGCCGCTCGCGGGCTCCGACACCGACCCGTCCCACCTGGTCCGGGTCGCCCCGGACGCCTGGCTGCACACCACCCGGGTCGACTTCACCACCTGGCCCGCCCGCGGCGAGCGGAGCGAGGACGGCGCGCTGCTCGGCCGAGCACTGGAGGCCTGGGCCCGGCCCGGCACCGGGACCCACGCCGAACCGGGTACGGACCCCGCTCCGCCCGTCGCACCCGCGCATCTGCTGTTCGCCGGCACGGTGGACGGCACCGGTGTGGTGGTGTTCTCCGACGGCGCGCGGATCGCCCGCTACACCGACGGCCGGGACGGCCGCGACGGTGTCCTGGACCTCGCCCGGGCCGACGACGCCGACCCGACCACGGCGGGCGCGGTGGTCCTGCGCCGTCAGGGCGCCACCGTCCGCTACCTCCTGGCGCCCTGGGTCGACTCCGCCGGGACCCGCCGGATCGACCAACCCGACGCCCCCGCCCGTCCGTTGGACCACCCCGACGGGCTGACCGCCGCGGCCCCGGGGGGGGGGGGGGGCCCCCCCCGGGGGGGGGGGCCCCCCCCCCACCCGCGGCCCCCCCCCCCGGGGGGGGGGGAAGGAGGCCAAGAAG
>NZ_JBEZUT010000442.1:0-5654 GCF_040636595.1 Kitasatospora sp. NPDC036755 | reverse complement strand
CGCTACATGGACAAGCCGTCCAAGGACGGGGCCTCGGCCGACTACTGGTCCTCCACCGTCGGCAACAAGGACGTCCACTACTCGTCCGGTGTCGCGCAGCGGCGCATCAGGGTGCTCTTGCCGCTGCCGGGCAGGCCGGTGACGACCAGCAGGTCCCCGGCGGGGTAGCGCAGCACCGCCGGTCCGGGGCCGCGCAGCTCGTGCCGGGCGGGCGGGTCGTGCGGCGCGGGCAGGACGACCCGCTCCCCGGCGGTGCGCGGCGGCGGCACCCTCGGCACCGCCGCCGTCGGCATCGCTCTCGTCCGGCTCACCCGGTCTCCCCCCGCCGTTCCCCGTCCACCGCTCCCCGTCCACCGCTCCCCGTCCAAGGAGCATGGCGCATTCCCAAAAACGAGTAAAGGGCGGAGGTCGGCGCGGGTGCGACCGGGGTCCCCCGGGCGCTCGGGCCCGGCGGCGGACGTCAGCCCAGCTGCGGGGCGACCCGGGAGGCGATCACCTCCAGGTGGTCGAGGTCGTCCAGGTCGAGGATCTGGAGGTAGATCCGCTCGCTGCCGACCGCCGCGTACCGGCCGAGCTTCTCGACCACCTCGTCCGGGGTGCCGGCCAGGCCGTTCTCCTTCAGCTCCGCCACCTCGCGGCCGATCGCGGCGGCCCGGCGGGCGACCTCGGCGTCGTCGCGGCCGACGCAGGCCACCAGGGCGTTGGAGTAGACCAGGTCGGACGCGGAGCGCCCGGCCCGCTCCACGGCGGCGCGGACCCGGCCGAACTGGGCGGAGGTGTCGTCCACGGAGGCGAACGGCAGGTTGAACTCGTCGGCGAACCGGGCCGCCAGGGCCGGGGTGCGCACCGGGCCGTGGCCGCCGACCAGCACCGGGACGTGCTCCTGGGCGGGCTTGGGCAGCGCGGGCGAGTCGGTCAGCGTGTAGTACTCGCCGGTGAAGTCGAAGGTGTCGCCGAGCTTGGTGCGCCACAGCCCGGTGATGATCGCCAGCTGCTCCTCCAGCCGCCCGAACTTCTCCTTGGGGAAGGGGATGCCGTACGCGGTGTGCTCGGCCTCGTACCAGCCGGCGCCGAGGCCGAACTCGACCCGGCCGCCGCTCATGGCGTCCACCTGGGCGACCTGGATGGCGGTGACGCCCGGCAGCCGGAAGGTGGCGGCGGTCATCAGGGTGCCCAGGCGGATGGTGCTGGTGTCGCGGGCGAGGCCGGCCAGGGTGATCCAGGCGTCGGTGGGTCCGGGCAGGCCGTCGGCGTCGCCCATCCTCAGGTAGTGGTCGGAGCGGAAGAAGGCGCTGAAGGCGCCGAGCTCCTCGGCGGTGCGGGCGACCTTGAGGAGGGTGTCGTAGCTCGCACCCTGCTGGGGCTCGGTGAAGATGCGGAGGTCCATGCCGGCCATTCTGGTACGGAGCACCCGCTGATCGGCAGAGCGGATCCGGTGGACCACGGAACGTTTCCGCCACGGCGGGCGGGCGTGGGCGGGGTGGCCAAGGTCTCAGCACGGAACCGTCCCGGGCGTCCGTTCCCGCCCCGGCGCTCGCCTAACGTGGACGGATGTTCGCCACCTCCGACGATTCCTTCCGGCGCTCCCCCGACGAGCCGGCCGGCTGTCCGCTGCCCGGCATCGTGACGGCCTTCACGCCCCGGCTGGCCGAGTTCGCCTTCGAGCCCGGCTTCGTCGCGGCGGTCGACCAGCACGCGGCGATGCTGCGGGAGCTGCTGTACGCGCAGGGGCCGGAGCTCGCGCCCCGGCCCCTGGACCGTGAGGAGTTGTCGGACTACGCGCTGGGTTTCCTGGACGCGCTCCGCGAGATCGGCTGGCGGGAGCCGGTCGGCTACGACTACGCCGTCATCCGGCTCACCGCGATCTGCTGGCTGGTGCGCGAGCAGGGCCTGCTGGAGGTCTGAGCTCCGGCAGGCCCCGCCCGAGCGGGACGGTCAGCGGTCCTGGTCGCCCTCGATGCCCGGCGCGGGCGGGGTGCCCGGACCGGTCTGGGTGGTCGGCCTGATCGGCTGGTTGGACAGCGCGTCGGAGCGACCGGCCTGGTAGGCGGTGCCGCGCAGCCGGGCGGTCTCCCGCTCGGCGCCGTCCAGCCACCGCTCCCAGCGCTGGCGCATCGGGATGATCAGGCCGCCGCCGACGCCGACCACCAGCACACCGGTGATGGCGGCGAGCGCGGCGATCAGCACCGGTCCGGTGATCGTGGTGGCGATACCGGCCTGGCCCAGGGCGGCGATCACGCCGAGGCCGACGATGAACGCCCAGACCAGGGTGGAGACCGTCCGGCCGTACGAGGCGCCGGAGAGCGAGTTGCCGACGATGTCGCGCACGGCGTTGGCAATGGCCATCGCGACCACCACGATCACCACGGCGACGATGCCGCGCGGCAGCCAGGCGACGATGCTGTGGATCATCGTGCTGATCGGGTTCGAGCCGAAGACGCCGAACGCGAGCTGCAGGGCCATCAGCAGGATGATGTAGTACACCACCTTGCTGATGATCCCGGTCATGTCGTACTTGGAACCCCGCAGGTGAGCGGCCACTCCGGACCGCTCCGCGACCCGTTCCGAGCCGACCCTGCGCAGCACCCGGTCGAGGATCTTGGCGATCGCCTTGGCCACGAACCAACCGACGACCAGGATCGCCAGGAAGGCGATGAACTGCGGAATGACCTTGGCGATCTTCGACCAGGCCTCGGTGAAGCCGGATCCGAAGTCCACGGAAAGTGCGAGCTGCTGAGCCACGGAGTCCTCCACTCGGTGACACGGCGCCACGAGCGGCGCTTCCGGCCCCCCACCCTTCGTGGATAGCAGTCGCCCGCCCCGGCCGCGCGCCCCCGCTGTCCGGGATGCTCCCCTCGGGTGAATGCTCCGGCCGTCCGCACGCGTACAGTGGCGATCCGGGGGACGTCGGGCACGGGGCGGGACGGACGGGACGGTGCGGCAGTGAGCGGTACGGCGGCGGAGCGCGCGGTGGAGCACCGCGCACTGCACTGGCGGGTCCGGCCGGAAGCGGCCCGGGCGGCCATCCTGGTGCTGCACGGCGGCGAGGAGCACAACGACGCCCGGCCCGGGCGCCTCAACCTCCCGCTGCTGCGGATGCACGGCTTCCTGCGCGGCCTCACCCGGGCCACGGCGCGGGCGGACGTCGCGATCGGGACCGTCCGCTACCGCCACCGCGGCTGGAACGGCGAACGGGCCGACGCCGCCCGGGACGCGACCGCCGCGCTCGACGAGCTGGCCGCGCTGCTGGGCCCGGTGCCGACCGTGCTGGTCGGCCACTCGATGGGCGGGCGCGCCGCGCTCCGGGCGGGCGGACACCCCTGCGTCACCGGCCTGGTCGCGCTCGCGCCGTGGTGCCCGGCCGAGGACCCGTGCGAGCAGCTCGCCGGCCGGGACGTCCTGATGCTGCACGGCGACCGCGACACCGTCACGCCGCCCGCCGACACCCGGGCCTTCGCCGCCCGCAGCCGCGCCGCCGGTGCCCGGGTCTGCGGCTACACCGTCACCGGCAGCGGCCACGCCATGCTCCAGCGCGTCCCCGACTGGCACCGCGCCACCACGCGGCTCGCCACCGCGCTCCTCGGCCTCCACCCGCTGCCCGCGGAGACCGCCTCCGCCCTCGCGCTGCCGGCCGCCTCCCGCGAGGCCCTCACCCTCGCCCTCCCGCCCCAGCCGCGCCGCACCCCGCTGTTGCCCGCGAACCCCTGACGGCCCGGCGGGCCCGCCCCTGGGCTCAGCTCGGAGGGGGGCAACTCACCCGGGCCCACGGGCAGTCGCGGCGGATCGAGCGCCGCCGCGATCCGCCGGCGGACGTGGCCGGCCTCCGGCGGGTCCTGGCGGTGCCTGGCGGCGCCCGCCCTGTCCGGCGGCGTGTTGCGGCGGGGACGGCTCAGGACTTGGCGCCGTCGGGCCGGACGCAGGGGGACTCGAAGCCGACCAGCAGCGTGGCGGGCCAGTTGTCGCCGTCCACGAGGGAGGCCTTGAAACCGTTGTCCGGGTTCGTGAGGACGATCACGCCGGGCCTGCTGTCGGTGACGTCGAACCCGGCCACGACCAGGTGGCCGCGGAAGGCGTCGAAGACCGTGTCGTGGTGGTCGGCCGGGATGTCCCGCAGGAAGCGGTACGTCACGGCCTTGACCCGGCCGTCCGGCTCCGAGGGGGCGTCCTTCTTGAAGCACTGCTCCTCGCCGTCCCGTTCGACGACCGGCGAGATCGGCTTCGGGAAGGCGAGGAAGGTCTCGGTGAAGTACGTGTCGGTCTTCTGCTTGGCCTGGGCACTGGTCCGCGGGGCGTCGGCCGAACCGGAGCAGGAGGTGGCCGCCAGCAGGACGGCGCCGGCCGACAGGGCCGAGCGCACGGCGCGAGCACGGGGAGAGGCAACGGTCACCGCATGGTCCTTGAGGGGGTGTGTGGGCTGCTGGGGTCGGAATGATCCTAGACCGTGTGTCCGAGGGCGACGGCGAAGACCGCCGTCACCCACGTCCACAGCACCGACAGGCCCAGGTGCGCGACGGTCCGCAGACGGTCGCCGCGCCACAGCCGGGGCGAGAAGTAGGCGAACTCGAAGAGCCAGCGCAGGCCCCAGAAGAGGGTCTGGCCCGCCAGCAGCGCGGTGCCGAGCCGCCCGCCGGCGAGCAGCTCGGGGGCCAGGAGGAGCGGGAGCAGACCGAGCAGGACGCAGGCGAGGCCGATGAAGAAGAGGTGCGCGTAGGAGACCTGGCGGGTCAGCAGGGTCGTACCGGACAGGTCGGCGGGCCAGCCGATGGCGCGGGGCAGCACCGCGTGGACCAGGCCGACGGCCACGAGGGCGGCGCCGACCAGGCGCAGCTGGGCCTCCAGGGCGGTCGGTCCGGCGATCAGCCCGGTCACCTGACCGGTCATCGGGCGGCTCCCGGGGTGGGCTTCCGGAAGGCGAAGGCGGTGACCAGGCCCGCGATCCGGCGTTCGGCGGCCGGGTGCAGGCCCGCCTCGGCCGCGTGCCGGAGCCAGGTGGCGCGGGGCAGGAAGTGCCAGGCGCCGGGCCCGTAGACGGCGGTGTTGGCGGCGTCCCGCAGGTGCTCGACCAGCAGCAGGGTGCCGCCGGGGCGCAGGGCGCGGGCGGCCTCGGCGAACAGGGCGGTGCGGTCGGCGGGCCGGCGCAGCTCGTGGGCGGCGAAGACGGCGAAGACGGTGTCCAGGGTGCCGGTCGCGGCGGGCAGCGCGTCCGGGCGGGCCGGGATGCCGCCGGGGGCGGGCGGGCAGTGGCGGCGGGCGCGGCGGATCGAACCGCCGGCGGTGAGCGCCGGGTCGTACAGGTCGGCGAACCGGCCGTGGGCCTCCGGGTGGCGGGCGGCGAGCGGGCGGCTCGCCTCGTCCAGGCCGGTGCCGATCACCAGGTACTCGCCGGGGCCGCCGCCGGGCAGCAGGTCGGGCAGCCAGTCGTAGCGGTGGAGCCCGGAGCGGTCGTAGACGCACCAGGTGGCGAGGGTTCCGAGGACGAGGTACCCGGCGGCGGTGGCGGCGGCCGTCCGGGCGAGCGCGGCGGCGGGGCCGGGCAGCCGCCGGGCCAGCGCCCGGCCGTCTCTGGATTTCCCCACCCTGCGCTCGGATGCTCCTCAGACCTGCTCACGCGATTCCCCACCCTGCGGCACGCTGACCTGCGGACGGACACCGCT
>NZ_JBEZUT010000441.1:0-5663 GCF_040636595.1 Kitasatospora sp. NPDC036755 | reverse complement strand
CTCGGCCGTCAGCCCGAGGCCCCGGCCGTACTCGGCGAGCGCGCCGGCCCGGCCGGGGTCGCGTGCCACCACGGTGAGCCGGCGCAGCGGCCGGACGGCCATCAGGGCGTCCAGGTGCCCGTACGCCTGCGGCCCGGAGCCGAACAGCACCAGGTGCTCGGCCTCCGGCACCGCCAGCCGGCGCAGCGCGGCCGCGGTGACGGCGGGGGTGCGCAGCGCGGTGAGCGCGGCCCCGTCCAGCAGGGCGAGCGGCTGCAGGGTGGGCCCGTCCAGCAGCAGGTAGCTGCCGGTGATCCGGGGCAGCCCCCGCTCCGGGTTGGCGGGCGCGACCCCGGCGATCTTCACGCCCGCGTACGGCCCGGCGGCGGCCGGCATCAGCAGCAGCTCGCCGGCGGGCACGGGCACGGCCGACCGTGCGGGTGCCGCCTCCGGGTCGAACCCGTCCAGCAGCACCCGCTCGATCGCCCCCACCGCACCGGCGGGCCCGACCCCGCCGGTGCCCGCCACGGCGTACTGGAGCGGCACAACAGCCGTGCCGGGCGGTGCGATCGGGCTCTCGGTGGTGGAACTCGCGGCGGCCGGGCTCCCCGCGGCCGCGCTCGCGGCGGTCGAACTCACGGCGGCGGCGCTCACAGCAGGAACCCCGCTCCCAGCTCGTCGCCCGGCTCCAGGACGAAGCCGTGCTCGCCGGTGCGGTGGGCCGTTCCGCCGACCTCGGTGACCACGCCCTCGCCCAGCGGGTCGCCGCCCGCGAGGACCCGTCCGCTGAAGACCGTCCCGATGACCGACTCGTGCCGCAGCGGCTCGCCAGGGGCCAGCCGCCCCTCGGCGGCGAGCACCGCGAGCCGGGCGGAGGTGCCGGAGCCGCAGGGCGAGCGGTCGATCTGCCCGTCCGCGAAGACGGTGACGTTGCGCTGGTTCAGCACGCCGTCCACCGGGGGGAGTTCGTCGTACAGGATGACCCCGTACACGCCGGACAGCCGGGCGTCCGTCGGGTGCGCGACCGCCTCCGATCCGGCCAGGGCGGCCCTGATCTCCCGCCCCACGGCGGTGAGTTCGGGCAGCCGGCCGGTCTCCACGGAGAGCCCGAGGGCGGCCGCGGACACCGAGGCGTAGCAGGCGCCGGAGTGCGCGACGGCGACCTCCACGGTGCCGCGCGAGGTCTCCACCGGGAGCTTCAGCGCCGTCACCCGGCTGGGCACGTTGCGGAAGGTCACCCCGGTGGTCCGGCCGCCGGCCCGGTGCACCAGGGCGGTCACCCGGCCGGAGGGCACGTCGATCCGCACCCGGGCCACGCCGTCGGCGGGGGCCGTGACCAGTCCGGAGTCCACCGCCCAGGCGCCGAGCGCGATGGTGCCGTGCCCGCAGGCGGTGGAGTAGCCGTCCTTGTGCCAGAACAGCACGCCCAGGTGCGCCTCGTCGTCGTCCGGCGGCACCAGGAAGCCGCCGTACATCCCGGCGTGGCCGCGCGGCTCCCGGCTGAGCAGCTGCCGGACGTCGTCGAGCGCGCTGGGCCGGGGCGCGGTGGCGCTGCCGCCCGCGCCGAGCGCGATGGCGCGGCGCTCGGCGACGGTGTCGCCGGGGATCGGCGGTACGCCGTCCAGCACGATCCGGAACGGCTCGCCGGCCGTGTGGTAGTCGACGGTGCGGACGAACATCAGGCGACACCTCCCGGCAGCACGCTGACGGTCCGGCTGACGGTGTAGAAGTCCAGGGCCGCCTGGCCCTGCTCGCGCTCGCCGTGGCTCGCGCCCTTGGTCCCGCCGAAGGGCAGGTGGAAGTCGACGCCGCTGGACGGCGCGTTGACCCGGATCATGCCCGCGTCGAGCCGGTCGGCGGCGGCCAGCGCCACGTCCAGGCTGCGGGTGTGCACCGAGGTGGAGAGGCTGTGCGGGGTGTCGTTGGCGAGCGCGACGGCCTCGTCCAGGTCGGCGACGGCGTGCAGCACGGCGATCGGGCCGAAGAACTCCTCGCGCGCCAGCGGGTGTTCGGCCGGCACCTCGGTGAGCAGGGTCGGCTCGACGTACCAGCCGGCCCGCTCGGGCACCCGCCCGCCCGTCAGGACGGTGGCCCCGGCCTCGACGGCCGAGGAGACGGCTCCGGTCAGCCGGTCCCGGGCCGCGGCGTTGATCACCGGCCCGCAGACCGCGTCGTCGACCGCCGCCAGCGCCTTGACCAGCGCCTCGCGCAGCGGCTCGTACGCGGCGCCGACCGCGATCACCCGGCTGGTGGCGGTGCACTTCTGCCCGGCGTACCCGGCGACGGCCGCGGCGATGTGCCCGGCGGCCTGCGCGATGTCGGCGTCCGGCAGCACCAGCGCGGCGTTCAGCCCGCCGAGTTCGGCCTGCACCGGCACCCCGCGCTCGGTCGCGGCCCGCACCACGGCCCGGCCGACGCCGGTCGAGCCGGTGAAGGAGACCACGTCCGCGGCGTCGACCAGCGCCGCACCCTCCTCCGCCCCGCCGGGCAGCACGGTGAAGACGTCCTCGGGCAGCCCGGCCAGCTCCGCCAGCCGCAGCGCGCAGGCCGTCGCCTCGGGCGCCGGCTTGAGCACCACCGTGTTGCCGACGGCGAGCGCGGGCGCGGCCTTCCAGGTCGGGATCGCCAGCGGGAAGTTCCACGGCGCGATCAGCCCGGCGACCCCGTACGGGCGGCGCCGGGTGAGCAGCAGCCCGGGGCCGGCGGCGGTCTCGTGCACCGCTCCGGAGGGCGCGTACGGTGCCTGCGCGTAGTAGCGCCAGATCGCCGCCGTGCGGGCGACCTCGCCGAGCGCCTCGGCGAGCGGCTTGCCGACCTCGCGCACGATCAGCGCGGCCAGCTCGTGGGCGTGCGCCTCCACGGCGTCCGCGATCCGGCCGAGCGCCGCCGACCGGGCGCCCGCCCCTGCGGCGAGCCAGTCGCCCTGGGCCGCCCGGGCCCGCCCGACGGCGGCCCGCACGGCATCGGCGCCGGGCTCCTCGACGGCGACCACGAGGTCGTCCGGGTCGGCGGGGTTGTACGAGGTGATGGTCACGGCCAGCAGCCCTTCGGGGGAGGTACGGGGACGAAGGAGGTCGGTGGGGTCCCGGTGGGGTCAGAGCAGGAAGCCCGCCGGGAACGGGTCGCTCGGGTCGAGGAAGTACTGGGCGGTGCCGGTGATCCAGGCCCGTCCGGTGACGGTGGGCACGACCGCGGGCCGTCCGGCCACCTCGGTCTCCTCGACCAGCCGCCCGGTGAAGGTGGTCCCGATGAAGGAGTCGTTGCGGAAGTCCCGTCCGAGCGGCAGTTCGCCGCGCGCGTGCAGCTGGGCCATCCGCGCCGAGGTGCCGGTGCCGCAGGGCGAGCGGTCGAACCAGCCGGGGTGGATGGCCATCGCGTGCCGGGAGTGCTCGGCGGTGGAGCCGGGGGCGAGCAGCTGGACGTGGTGGCAGCCGTGGATGGACGGGTTCTCCGGGTGCACCGGGCGGTCCGGGCTCGCGTTGATCGCGTCCATCATGGCCAGGCCGGCGTCCAGGATCTCCTGCTTGCGCTCGCGCTCGAAGGGCAGCCCGAACTCGGCGAGCGGCAGGATGGCGTAGAAGTTGCCGCCGTAGGCGAGGTCGTAGGTCACCGTGCCGTGGCCGGGCACCTCGATCTTGCGGTCCAGGGCGACGGAGTAGGAGGGCACGTTGCGGATGGTCACCGCCTTGGCGGCGCCGCCCTCGACGTGGACGTCGGCGATCACCAGTCCGGCGGGGGTGTCCAGCCGTACGGTGGTGACCGGCTCGACCACCGGGACCATCCCGGTCTCGACCAGTACGGTCGCGACCCCGATGGTGCCGTGCCCGCACATCGGCAGCAGCCCGGAGACCTCGATGTAGAGCACGCCGAAGTCGGCGTCCGGCCGGGTCGGCGGCTGGAGGACGGCGCCGCTCATCGCCGCGTGGCCGCGCGGCTCGTACATCAGCAGGGTGCGGAAGTCGTCCAGGTTCTGCTGGAAGTGCACCCGGCGCTCCGCCATGGTGGCGCCGGGGATGACGCCGAAGCCGCCGGTGATCACCCGGGTCGGCATGCCCTCGGTGTGCGAGTCGACGGCGTGGAACACGTGACGGGTGCGCATGGGTCACAACTCCCGTGGGGGTTCGGATGGGTGGTGTGGGCCGGGCCGGCTGCCGCCGCAGCCGGCCCGGAGGCCCGGGATCGGGTCTCAGACCAGGCCGTCGGCCAGCGCCTTCTCGGTGGCCGCGCGGACGGCCGCCTCGATCTCCGGGGTGAGCGGCACGCGCGGGGCGCGCACCGGGCCGCCGGGGCGCCCGGCGATGTCCATGGAGAGCTTGATGGCCTGGACGAACTCGGTCTTGGAGTCCCAGCGCAGCAGCGAGTGCAGCGACTTGTAGAGCGGCAGCGCGGTCTCCAGGTCCTTGGAGACGGCGGCGTCGTAGAGCGCCACGGAGGCGGTCGGCAGGGCGTTCGGGTAGCCGGCGATCCAGCCGACGGCGCCGGCGAGCGCCAGCTCCAGCAGCACGTCGTCGGCGCCGATCAGCAGGTCCAGCCCGGGGGCCAGCTCGGCGATCTCGTACGCCCGGCGGACGTCGCCGCTGAACTCCTTGACGGCGACGATCGAGCCCTCGGCGTGCAGCTGGGCGAGCAGCGCGGGGACGAGGTCGACCTTGGTGTCGATCGGGTTGTTGTACGCCACGATCGGCAGGCCGGCCTTGGCGACCTCGGCGTAGTGGGCGCGCACCGAGGCGTGGTCGGCCCGGTAGGCGTTCGGCGGGAGCAGCAGGACGGAGCCGGCGCCGGCCTCGGCGGCCTGCTCGGCCCAGCGGCGGGACTCGGCGCTGCCGTAGGCGGCGACGCCGGGCATGACCCGGGAGCCGTCGCCGGCCGCCTCGACGGCGACCTCGACGACCTTGGCGCGCTCCTCGGCGGTGAGCGTCTGGTACTCGCCCAGCGAGCCGTTGGGGACGACGCCCTCGCAGCCGGAGTCGATCAGCCAGCGGACGTGCTCGGCGTAGGCGTCGTAGTCGACGGAGTGGTCCGGGCGCAGCGGCAGCGTGGTGGCGACCATGATGCCGCGCCAGGGACGGTTGGTGTCGTGCTGGGTGGTGGACACATGAGCTCCTTGATGAGGTGTGACATTTTACTAGAGCGGGCGGGCCGGAGACAAGGGTCCCCGGCCCGCCCTTCGACGACGGGACCCGTTACGCCTCCGGGGTGGGCCTCGCCGCCGGGTCCGGGGCGGGTCCCGCCGCCAGCTGGGAGAGCGGCACCGGGCAGCCCAGCGGCCGCCGGTCCGGCCCCGGCTCACCCGGGCCGGCCAGGCAGGCCACGGCCGGACCGCACATCCGGCCCTGGCACCAGCCCATTCCGGCCCGGGTGAGCAGCTTGACGGTGCGCGGATCGCCCGCGCCCAGCTCGTCGACCGCCTCCCGGATCGCCGAGACCGGCACCTCCTCGCAGCGGCAGACGTCGGTGTCCGGACGCAGCCAGCCGGTCCAGCCGGGGCCCGGCCGGTGGGCGGCGGCCATCAGGTCGGCGAAGGCCCGCAGCCGCGAGCGGCGGCGCAGCAGCGCGGGTGCGGGCGGCCGCCCGGCCACCGCGTGCGCGGCCAGCTCGCCCTCGGCGAGCGCGAGGTCGGCGCCACCGACACCGTTGGTCTCCCCCGCCGACCAGAGGCCGGGCACGCTGGTGCGCAGCCGGGC
>NZ_JBEZUT010000440.1:0-5664 GCF_040636595.1 Kitasatospora sp. NPDC036755 | reverse complement strand
GCGCCTCCAACAGCGCCGCCCGGTCGGCACCGACCACCGCCGCACGGTGGTCCATCGCGGCCCGCGTCGTGGCCAGCGAGAACCCGACATCCACCAGATCCAGCTCCGCATCGCCCTCCACCAGCGCCAGCAGCCGGGCCGCCTGACCCCGCAGCCCCGCCTCCGAGCGCGCCGACAGCACCCACGGCACGAGCGGAAGAACGGCCGGGTCCGTCACAGCCGGCGGAGCGTCGACCGCCGGTGCCTCCTCCAGCACGACATGGGCGTTGGTCCCGCTGACGCCGAAGGAGGAGACGGCGGCCCGGCGCGGCCGTCCCTCGACCGCCGGCCACTCCCGCGCCTCGGTCAGCAACTCCACCGCACCCGCCGACCAGTCCACCTTCGGCGACGGCTCGTCCACATGCAGCGTCTTCGGCATCACCCCGTGCCGCATCGCCAGCACCATCTTGATCACACCCGCCACACCCGCCGACGCCTGCGCATGACCGATGTTCGACTTCAACGACCCCAACCACAGGGGCCGTTCGGCCTCACGACCCTGCCCGTACGTCGCCAGCAACGCCTGCGCCTCGATCGGATCACCCAGCGCCGTCCCCGTACCGTGCGCCTCCACCACATCCACATCCGCCGACGCCAACCGCGCCGACGCCAACGCCTGCCGAATCACCCGCTGCTGCGACGGACCATTCGGAGCCGTCAGACCGTTCGACGCACCGTCCTGATTCACCGCACTGCCCCGCACCACCGCCAGCACCCGGTGCCCACGCCGCCGCGCCTCCGACAACCGCTCCAACAGCACCACCGCCACACCCTCGGCCCACGCCGTCCCATCGGCGGCGGCCGCGAACGCCTTGGCCCGGCCATCCGGCGCCAGACCGCGCTGCCGCGAGAACTCCACGAAGTTGTCGGGGGTGGCCATGGTCGTGACGCCGCCGACCAGGGCCATCTCGGTCTCGCCCTGGCGCAGCGACTGCGCGGCCAGGTGCAGCGCCACCAGCGAGGAGGAGCACGCCGTGTCCACCGTCACCGCAGGGCCCTCGAGACCCAGCGTGTACGACACCCGGCCCGAGGCGACACTGCCCGAGACACCAGTGAGCCGAAATCCCTCCAGCTCCTCCGGGGCGTCCTGGAGCGGCACGATGTAGTCGTGGTTGATCACCCCGGAGAAGACGCCGACCTTGCTGCCGTGCAGCGTGTTGGGGTCGATGCCCGCGTGCTCGAAGGCCTCCCACGAGGTCTCCAGCAGCAGCCGCTGCTGCGGGTCCATCGCCAGCGCCTCACGCGGCGAGATCCCGAAGAACTCGGCGTCGAACCCGCCGGCGTCCCGCAGGAAGCCGCCCTGGAGGACGTAGGACTTGCCGGGGCTCTGCGGGTCCGGGTCGAACAGGCCCTCTAGGTCCCAGCCGCGGTCCTCCGGGAACCCGGAGATCGCGTCCCGCTCCTCCGCCAGCAGCTGCCACAGCTCCTCGGGGGACGTCACCCCGCCCGGCAGCCGGCAGGCCATCCCGACGATCGCGATCGGCTCGGACGCGGTGGCGAGCAGGTTCTGGTTCTGCTTCCTGAGCCGTGCGGTCTCCTTCAGCGAGTCGCGCAGCGCCTCGACCACAGCTTCGGACGACATCTTCTCCATGATCTCTATCTCTCCAGAGCTGTTCAGGAATCGAGGCTTTCGCGGGCCATGCGGACGAGGTCGGCGACGTCCAGGGCGTCGATGAGCTCCTCCTCGCCGTCCGCCGGGCCGGTGGCGCCGGTGGTACCGGCCGTGTCGGTGGTTCCGGTGGTGCCGATCAGACCGATCAGCCCGTCCAGCAGTCCGGCCGCGCGGATCCGGTCGAGCGGCAGCGCGGCCAGCCCCCGGCGGAACTCGGCTTCGTCGATCTCCCCCGCTCCCCCGGCGGCCGGGCCTCCCGGGCCGGTGGCCGGCGGGAGCTGCGGCGCCAGCTCGGCGAGGAGCTGCGCGCTGAGCGCGTTGGGGGTCGGGTAGTCGAAGACGGTCGTGGCGGACAGCCGCACGCCGGTCGCCCGGCCGAGGCGGTTGCGGAGTTCGACGGCGGTGAGGGAGTCGAAGCCGACGTCCTTGAAGGCCCGGGCCGGCTGGATCAGGCCGGCCGTCGTGTGGCCGAGGACGGCCGCCGCGTTCTCCTGGACCAGGTCGAGCATCCGCCTGGCCCGGTCGTCCTGGGAGAGCCCGGCGAGCCGCTGGACGAGCGACTCCTCGTGCCCGGTGGCGCGCTCCGTGGCGGCCGCCGACCGCGGCGGCCGGACCAGTCCGCGCAGGAGCGGGGAGGTCTGCCCGGCGGCGGCCTCGGCCCTCAGGTCGGCCAGGTCCAGGACGGTCGGGACGAGTTCCGGGTCGGGCGAGGCGAGGCCCGCGTCGAGCAGGGCCATGCCGAGCTCCTCCGTCAGCCCCTTCATGCCGCCCCGCTGGGTGCGGTGCAGGTCGACGTCGGCGAGGTGGTCGGTCATGCCGCTGCTCTCGGCCCAGAAGCCCCAGGCCAGGGAGACCGCGGGCAGGCCCTGGGCCCGCCGCTGCCGCGCCAGACCGTCCAGGAACCCGTTGGCCGCGGCGTAGTTGCCCTGACCAGGGTTGCCCAGCACACCGGCCGCCGACGAGAACAGCACGAACGCGGCCAGGTCCGTGTCCCGCGTCAACTCGTGCAGGTGCCAGGCCGCGTCGACCTTCGGACGGAACACCCCGTCCAGACGCTCCGGCGTCAACGCCGTCACCACACCGTCGTCCAGCACACCGGCCGTGTGCACCACCGCCGTCAGCCCACGCTCCGCCGGCACCGACGCCAACAGACCGGCCACCGACTCCCGGTCACCCAGATCACAGGCCACCACGTCCACCGACTCGGCGCCCAACCCCCGCAGGCTCTCCACCAGTTCACCGACCCCGGCAGCGGCAGCACCACGACGACTCGCCAACACCAGATGCCGCACCCCGTGCGCCACCACCAAATGCCGCGCCACCAAAGCACCCAGAGCACCACCACCGCTCACCAGCACCGTGCCCCGCGGATCCAGGCCGTGCGGAACGCTCAGCACGACCTTGCCGACGTGCTTCGCCTGGCTGAGGTGACGGAACGCCTCGGGGGCCCGCCGCACGTCCCAACTGCGGTGCGGCAGCGGGCTGATGACTCCGGCCTCGAAGAGCGCGACGAGCTCGGTGAGCATCTCCTGGATCCGGTCCGGGCCGGCCTCCCGCAGGTCGTACGCCTGGTACGCCACTCCGGGGTGGGCCGCCGCGACCTCGGACGCCTCGCGGATGTCGGTCTTGCCCATCTCCAGGAAGCGGCCGCCGCGCGGCAGCAGGCCCAGCGAGGCGTCGGCGAACTCGCCGGAGAGCGAGTTGAGCACCACGTCCACGCCCCGGCCGCCGGTGGCGGCCAGGAAGCGCTCCCGAAACTCCACCGTGCGGGACGACCCCAGGTGGTCGTCGTCCAGGCCCAGCGGCCGCAGCGCCGCCCACTTGCCGGGGCCGGCCGTCCCGTACACCTCGGCGCCGAAGTGGCGGGCGAGCTGGACCGAGGCCATGCCGACGCCGCCCGCCGCCGCGTTGATCAGGACCGTCTCGCCGGGGACGAGGGCGGCCAGGTCGCGCAGGCCGTAGTAGGCGGTGAGGAAGACGATCGAGACGGAGGCCGCCTGCTCGAACGACCAGCCCTCCGGCATCCGGACCAGCAGTCGCCGGTCGGTCACCGCGACCGGTCCGAACGCCCCGAAGTCCTCCCCGAGCATGCCCATCACCCGGTCGCCGACGGCCAGTCCGGTCACCTCCGGGCCGGTCTCCAGGACCACGCCGGCGACCTCGCCGCCCAGGCCGTGCTGCCCGGGGACCATGCCGAGCGTGATCAGCACGTCGCGGAAGTTCACGCCCGCGGCGCGGACGGCGACCCGCACCTCGCCCGGCTCCAGCGGCCGCGTCGCCGCCGGGGACGGCACGAGCGCGAGGTCCTTGACCGTGTCGCCGCCGGTGGTCTCCAGCCGCCAGGCCGGGGCGCCGGCGGGCACCGCCAGCGCGGGGTCGGCCACCGCCCGGACCAGCCGGGGCACGGTGACCGTGCCGGACCGCAGGGCCAGCTGCGGCTCACCGGTCGAGACGGCGCCGGGCAGGGCGCGCCAGGACGCCTCCTCCCCGTCCGTGTCGACCACCAGGAAGCGCTCCGGCTCCTCGGACTGGACGGTGCGCATCAGGCCCCACAGCGCGCCCGCCGCCGGGTCGTCGGCCAGGCCGCGGGTCAGGACGACCAGCCGGGCCGCCGCGAGCGACGGCTCGGCCAGCCACGACTGCACCAGGGCGAGCAGCCCGAAGGCCGACTCCCTGGTCCGCGACGGCCCTTCGGCCCCCGCGAGCCACCGCGTCGTGTCGACGAGCACCACGCCGGGCACCGGCTCGCCCGACCGGACGGCGGCCGCCAACGCGGGCACGTCCGGGTGGACGGCGGGCGAGGGGACCGTCAGGCCGGCTGGAACGACCGGGCCGAGCACGGCCCAGGAAACGCCCCCGGCCGTCGCCCCCTCGTCCTGCGCACGGGACAGCGGGGTCCACTCGACCTTGAAGAGCGCCTCGCGCTCCGCGCTCGTCGCGGAGTCCGGCCGTCCGGCGGCCACCGGGCGGAACGACAGCGAACGCACCGAGGCGACGGGGGCGCCGCTCGCGTCGGAGAGCTCCAGGGACACCCCGTCCGCCCCGGCCGAACCGGCCCGCACCCGCAGCCGGGTGGCACCGGCCGCGCGGAGCGTGAAGCCGTTCCAGGCGAACGGCAGCAGCAGCTGTCCGGGCTCGCCCTGGGCGACGGCCCCGAAACCGGAGACGTGCAGGGCGGCGTCCAGCAGCGCGGGGTGCAGGCCGTAGCGGCCGGCCTCGCCCTGGAGCTGCTCGGGCAGTTCGACCTCGGCGAAGACCTCCTCGCCGCGCGTCCACACCGCCCGAAGCCCCTGGAACGACGGCCCGTACACCACACCGGCCCCGGCCTGGCGCTCGTAGAACTCCGCCGGATCCTCCGCCCGAACGTCCACCGGAGGCCACTGCGTCAGACCCCCGACCGCGACCGGGCCCTCCTCGGTGAGCGTGCCGGTGGCGTGCCGGGCCCACGGCAGGTCGGCGGGAGCCTCCTCGGCACGCGAGTACACGCCCACCGTCCGGCGCCCGGCCTCGTCCGCACCGGAGACCACCACCCGCAGCTGCACCCCGCCGGTGTCCGGCACCACCAGCGGCGCCTCGATCACCAGCTCCTCGACCGCGCCGGCACGCAGCTCGTCACCGGCCCGGACCACCAGCTCCAGCAGCCCGGTCCCCGGCAGCACCACCGCGCCCGACACCCGGTGGTCGGCCAGCCACGGGTGGGTGCGCAGCGAGAGCCGCGCCGAGGCCACCACACCGCCCGCGTCCGGCACCTGCACCACCGCGCCGAGCAGTGGGTGTTCGGCCGAGGTCAGGCCCGCCGCCGACACGTCACCGGCCGAGGCGCCCGACTCCAGCCAGAACCGCTCGTGCTGGAAGGCGTAGGTGGGCAGTTCCACCGCGCGGGCGCCGGTGCCCGCGAACACCGCCGACCAGTCGAGACCGGCGCCCCGCACATGGAGCTGGGCCAGGGCCGTGAGGACCGTCCGGTCCTCGGGGCGGCCGGCCCGCACCGCCGGGACGAAGGCCGCCGTGCC
>NZ_JBEZUT010000439.1:0-5735 GCF_040636595.1 Kitasatospora sp. NPDC036755 | reverse complement strand
CTGGGGGGGGGGGGGGGGGGGGGGGCCCCCCCGCCCCCGCCCGGGCCCCCCCCCCCCGGCCCGACCCCGGCCCGTCGTCAGTGACGGGCTTCGTGCACCGAGCTCGCCTCCTGGATCTTCTTCCAGGACTTCGGCTCCACCGGCGGCTGCGCCCGGTCCGCGCCCGGCGCCAGTGCGGCGGCGGCCGCGGTGCCCGGGGCCACCGGCCCGACGGCGGGCTTGCTCGGGGTGAACAGCCAGGTGTTCAGCAGGTCGCCGAGCTTCTGGCCGGAGACCTTCTCCGCGTACGCCTGGAACTCCGGGATGGTCGCGTTGCCGTACCGCCGCTCGGTGGGCCAGCCCTTCAGGATCCGGAAGAACTTCTCGTCCCCGACGGCGTTGCGCAGCGCCTGGATGGCCACCGCGCCGCGGTAGTACACCGCGCCGGCGAACTGGTTCTCCTCCCCCGGGTCGCCCGGCTTGACGCTCCAGAACGGGTCGTCGGCCGGGCGGGAGGCGTAGATGTAGTCGGCCAGCTCCTGGGCGGTGCCCTCGTTCTCGTGCTCGGACCAGAGGAACTGCGAGTACTCGGCGAAGCCCTCGTTCAGCCAGATGTCGCTCCAGCGGGAGAGCGAGACGCTGTCGCCGTACCACTGGTGCGCCAGCTCGTGCACGACGACGGAGACGTTGGAGCCCCGGGCGAACAGCCCAGGGCCGTAGGAGACCCGGGTCTGGGTCTCCAGGGCGCCACCGGAGTTGATGTTGGCGACATAGCCGCCGGCCGAACTGAACGGGTACTCCCCGAAGTAGCCGCTCAGCCAGTCCACCACCTCACCGGTGCGCTCCACGCTCGCCCGCGCCGCGGCGGCGTTGTCGCCCAGGTCCTTGCTGTACGCGTTGTAGACCGGTATGCCGCCGGCCGTGGTGTCCTGGGTGATGTCGAACTTGCCGATCGCGAGGGTCGCCAGGTAGGTCGCCTGCGGCTTGTTCTCCCGCCAGCTGTACCGGGTCCACCCCGCCTGGGAGGAGGTGCCGGTCAGCACCCCGTTGCTGATCACCTGGGTGCCGTTCGGCACCTGCACCGAGACGTCGAAGGTGGCCTTGTCGCTCGGGTGGTCGTTGCTCGGGAACCACCACCCGGCCGACACCGGCTCACCGGACGCGACCGCGCCGTCCGGGGTGCGGCGCCAGGCGGTGTAGCCGCCGTACTTCTGCACGGTGGACGGCTTGTCCTTGTAGCGCACCACCACGGTGGCCTGGCTGCCCTTGGCGAGCGGCCGGGCGGGGGTGATCTCCAGTTCCTGGTCACCGCTGGTCGCGAAGGTCGCGGGCCGGCCGTTGACCAGGACCTCGGAGACGTGCAACGTGAAGTCCAGGTTGAACCGGGAGAGGTCCTGGGTCGCCGTGGCGAGGATGGTAGTGGTGCCCTCCAGCTCGTCCGTGGCGGGCTGGTACTTCAGCCGGACGTCGTAGTGCGAGACGTCGTACCCGCCGTTGCCGAGGGTCGGGTAGTACGGGTCCCCGACGCCGTCCGCGCCGGGTTGGAAGCCGGATGCCGAGGCGGGGACGGCCAGGAACAGGCTCAGGGCACTGGCGGCGGAGACGATCAGCCTCTTGCGCACGTGGTCCTCCAGGGATCACCGGAACGATGGGGATTGAACCGATCCTTGTCCCGTCAACCGCGCCTCCACGCACCATTTGTGAGACCTTCATGAGAAGAAACGCGCCGAAATGAAGGCTTCGCGGCGGCGCCGCGAAGCCTTCATACCGATCGACCCGATATGTCGTCAGCTGTCGTGCTCATGAACGGCGTTGGTCTCCTGGATCTTCTTCCAGGACTTCGGCTCCACCGGCAGCTGCCCGTCGCCCCGGTCCGCACCCGCGCCGGGCGCCAACGCGGCCGAAGCGGCGGCCCCCGGCGGCACCGGCCCGACGGCCGGCTTGCCCGGGGTGAACAGCCAGGTGTTCAGCACGTCGCCGAGCTTCTTCCCGGAGACCTTCTCCGCGTACGCCTGGAACTCCGGGATGGTCGCGTTGCCGTACCGCCGCTCGGTCGGCCAGCCCTTCAGGATCCGGAAGAACTTCTCGTCCCCGACGGCGTTGCGCAGCGCCTGGACGGCGACCGCGCCGCGCTCGTACACCGCGCTGGAGAACTGGTCGTCCGGCCCCGGGTCACCCGGCTTGACGCTCCAGAACGGGTCGTCGGCCGGGTGCGAGGCGTAGACGTAGTCGGCCAACTCCTGGGCGGTGCCCTCGTTCTCGTGCTCGGACCAGAGGAACTGCGCGTAGCGGGCGAAGCCCTCGTTCAGCCAGATGTCGCTCCAGCGGGAGAGCGAGACGCTGTCCCCGTACCACTGGTGCGCCAGCTCGTGCACGACGACCGAGGTGTTCGTCCCCTTGGCGAACTGCCGGGGGCTGTAGAAGATCCGGGTCTGGGTCTCCAGGGCGTACCCGGTCGGCACGTTGGGGACGTAGCCGCCGACCGAGCTGAACGGGTACTCGCCGAAGTAGCCGCTCAGCCAGTCCACCAGCTCACCGGTGCGCTCCACGCTCGCCCGCGCCGCGTCCGCGTTCTCGCCCAGGTCCTTGCTGTAGGCGTTGTAGATCGGCAGCCCGCTCGGTGTGGTGTCCCGGGTGACGTCGAACTTGCCGACCGCCAGCGTGGCCAGGTACGTCGCCTGCGGCTTGTTCTCCCGCCAGCTGTAGCGGGTCCACCCCGCCTGGGAGGAGGTGCCGGTCAGCACGCCGTTGCTGATCGCCTGGGTGCCGTCCGGGACCAGCACCGAGACGTCGAAGGTGGCCTTGTCGCTCGGGTGGTCGTTGCTGGGGAACCACCACCAGGCCGCCTCGGGCTCGTTGGCCGCGATCCCGCCGTCCGGGGTGCGGTGCCAGCTGGTGAAGCCGTACTTCTTCACGGTGGACGGCACGCCCTTGTAGCGCACCACCACGGTGGCCTGGGCACCCTTGGCCAGCGGCCGGGCCGGGGTGATCTCCAGCTCCTGCTCGCCGCTGGTGGCGAACGCGGCCGGCCGGCCGTTGACCCGGACCTCGGAGACGTTCAGCGCGAAGTCCAGGTTGAACCGGGAGAGGTCCTGGGTCGCCGTGGCGAGGATGGTCGTGGTGCCCTCCAGCTCGTCCGTGGCGGGCTGGTACTTCAACCGGATGTCGTAGTGCGAGACGCGGTACCCGCCGTTGCCGTAGGTCGGGTAGTAGGAGTCGCCGACCCCGGCCGCACCCGGCGTGAAGCCGGATGCCGAGGCGGGGACGGCCAGGAACAGGCTCAGGGCACTGGCGGCGGAGACGATCAGTCTCTTGCGCACGTGGTCCTCCAGGGATCACCGGAACGATTGGGTCGAACCGATCCTTGTCCCGGCAGCCCCGCCCCCACTCCCCGATTGTGAGATGTTCATGAAAAGAAACGCGCCGAAATGACGGCTTCGCAGCGGTGCCGCGAAGCCGTCACGCCCCCACACCCGCCCCGCCGGCCGCCATCCGCCCCAGCAGACCCGCCCGGCCCACCCGTCGCTCAGGCCCCGAGCACCACCGGCGCCCGCACCAGCGAGCCGTACTCCGTCCACGACCCGTCGTAGTTCTTCACGTGCGGGTACCCGAGCAGCTCGGTGAGCGCGAACCAGGTGTGCGCGGACCGCTCTCCGATCCGGCAGTACGCGATCACCTCGCGCTCCGGCTCCACGCCCTTGCCCCCGTACAGCGCCCGCAGCTCCTCCGCCGAGCGGAAGGACCCGTCGTCGTTGGCCGCCTGCGACCAGGGGACGTTCACCGCACCCGGGATGTGCCCGGGCACCTGCGCCTGCTCCTGCGGCAGGTGCGGGGGCGCGATCAGCTCGCCCCGGAACTCGGCCGGCGAGCGGACGTCCACCAGCACCGCGTCCGCCCCCGGCTTGGCGAACACCTCGGCCTTGGCCAGGACCTCGTCCCGCAGCGCCCGGAGCTCCGGGCGCTCGGGCCCGGCGAGCCGGTACCCGCTGTGCTGGTAGTCCATCACCTCACGGGTGAGCTCCCGCCCCTCCAGCTCCCACTTCTTGCGCCCGCCGTCCAGCAACCGCACCGGCCCGAAGCCGCGCAGCCGCAACAGCCAGTAGGCGTAGGCGGCGAACCAGTTGTTGTTGCCGCCGTAGAGCACCACGGTGGTGTCGTCCTCGACCCCGGCCGCCCGCAGCAGGTGCAGGACGCCGTCACGGTCGATGTAGTCCCGGCCGACCTGGCTGTGCAGATCGGTGGTCCAGTTCCAGCCGACCGCACCGGGGATGTGGTCCCGGTCGTAGGCCTCGGTGTCCTCGTCCACCTCGACGACCCGGATCGTCCCGTCGTCCAGGTGGTGGGCCAGCCATTCGGTGCGGACCAACGCCTCGGGGTGCGCGTAGCCGTTGCCGGTCATCCCAGGCCCTCCTTCGCTCTGCCCAGGTTGCGGCGCCCGACCACGGGCACGGCGAGGGCCGGCGACCGGGCCGGACAGTTCGAACCTACGCCGTCCGCCCGGCCCGGGCCACCCCGCGCTCCCTCGCCCTCGCTCAGGAGAAGACGACCGAGCGCAGCTTCAGCCGGTCGCCGAGCTTCTTCCCCGGGTTCATGGAGTAGAAGACGTCCCCCGCGCAGCCGAAGTCCAGGAAGACCGTGGCCGTGGAGCGGGTGAGGTTCTCCGGCGCGAAGCCCGGGTCGTCCTCCGTCGTCCACGGCAGGTCGATGCACTCGCCGCTCTGCGGATCCGCCAGGCCGGTGAGGACCCCGGGACCGACCTTGTAGAGGAAGTCGCCCGTCGCGGCGTTGGCGGAGAACGGAACCGCGAGGACGAGGGCGATGGCGCTGGCGGCGGCGAGCACGGCATTGCGGAGACGCATGGCTGAGGGCCTTTCAGGCGGCACCAGGAGGTACCGGGTTTATCGGTGCGAGATCACCCTAGAGGCCCAAAATCCGCAGAAACGGTTCTTCCATTCCACCCTTTCGGGTGGTTTAAGGGTTGAAGCCGCGACCCGCCGCCACCAGGGATCCCTCAGTTCGGCGGAGCCGTGAAGTAGTACCCCGAGTCGACCAGCACCGGCAGGTACGCCTTCAGTGCCGCCACCGTCTGGGAGCGGTCCCCGCCCCCGTCGTGGTTGAGCACGATCGACCCCGGCCGGACGTTCTTGAGGACCCGGTCGATGATCGCCGGGGTCCCCGGCCGGGCCCAGTCCCTCGGGTCCACCGACCAGGCCATGTTCCGCAGCCCGAGGTCGGCGGCCACCTTGAGCGAGGTCGGGGACCAGTCCCCTCCGGGCGCACGGAACCAGGTGGGCTGCCGGCCGGTGGTCCGCTGCAGCAGGTCGGAGGTGCGCTCCAGCTCGTCCCGCACCTTGGCCTCGGACAGGTGCCGCAGGTCCGGGTGGGTCCAGGTGTGGTTGGCGATGTGGTGGCCCCGGTCCGCGATCTCCCGCACCAGGGCGGGGTGCTCCACCGCGTTCTCGCCGATCAGGAAGAACGTCGCCCTGATCCCGTACTGCTCGAACAGCGCCAGCACCGTCGGCGTGTGCCGGGGGTCCGGGCCGTCGTCGATGGTCAGCGCCACCACCTTCCGGTCCGGGTCCAGGTCGTACACCGGCTTGCTCTCCGACTCGGTGAGCACCCGGCGCACGGGCACCGCACTCGGTACGGCACCCGAGGGGGCGCCCGACGGCGGCATTACCCCACCAACAAGCTGATAGGCCGCGGGCTCATCCTGCACCGCCGGAGCTTTACACCAACCCCCATGCGGAGGAAGG
>NZ_JBEZUT010000438.1:0-5744 GCF_040636595.1 Kitasatospora sp. NPDC036755 | reverse complement strand
CAGCATGAGGCTAGCCCCCGGAGGCTATGCGGCATGGATGAATGTTGGATTAACACCTTATCGGTCGGTTTTTGGGCGATCGGCGCACAGGGGCGGGGTTCGGTGGTGTGCGCACGGGCTCGCCGGCTCCGGTCCGGACCGGCCGCCCCTCCGCCCCTCCGCCCGGGCCGGGGGCACCTCCCCGGGCCGCGCCGTGCCCCGGCCGCACCTCGACAGCGTCGCGGCGTCGCCTCGACCGCACCCCCCAGGGGCGTCTCCGGAGGCGCTGCCGGGGAGCCGCCGGGCCGGACCCGCGAATCCCTCCGCATTTCCCCCTGCTATGATTGACAACGAGGCGAAGGCAATGCTTTCGAGCAATTGCCCGGCCCGATCATTTCGGTGGTCATAGCGAGAGGGAAACGCCCGGCTCCATTCCGAACCCGGAAGCTAAGCCTTTCAGCGCCGATGGTACTGCAGGGGGGACCCTGTGGGAGAGTAGGACGCCGCCGAATTCTTCTCAGGCCCCTGCCGTGTCCGACAGTGACACGGCAGGGGCTTTTTTCATTTCTCCGGCCATTTCGCTCCCGCCGGACTTCCGCGGCGCGACCCGCCCCCGTCGCGTCCGGCATGCGAGACGCCGGGTCCCGGAAGAGCCGCTTTGCGCACATCTGAGAGGATGGCGGACACCGAAACAGACTTGCGTCTCGCCAACTGAGACTGCAATATCATGGTATGGACAACACTAGCGGCGTCGGCGTTCTCGACAAGGCCGCTCTGGTGCTCAGCGCACTGGAGTCGGGCCCCGCCACACTGGCGGGGCTGGTCGCCGCCACCGGTCTGGCGCGCCCCACCGCCCACAGACTCGCCGTCGCACTCGAACACCACCGCCTGGTCACCCGTGACATGCAGGGCCGCTTCATCCTCGGCCCCCGCCTGTCCGAACTCTCCGCCGCCGCCGGCGAGGACCGACTGCTCGCCACCGCGGGCCCGGTCCTCACCCATCTGCGCGACGTCACCGGGGAAAGCGCGCAGCTCTACCGCCGACAGGGCGAAATGCGCATCTGCGTCGCCGCCGCCGAACGACTCTCCGGCCTGCGCGACACCGTCCCCGTCGGCAGCACCCTGCCGATGAAGGCCGGCTCCGCCGCCCAGGTGCTCCTCGCCTGGGAAGAGCCCGAGCGCCTCCACCGAGGCCTCCAGGGCGCCCGCTTCACCGCCACCGCGCTCAGCGGCGTCCGCCGCCGCGGCTGGGCCCAGTCCATCGGCGAGCGGGAGCCGGGCGTCGCGTCCGTCTCCGCCCCCGTCCGCGGACCGTCCAACCGCGTGGTGGCCGCCGTCTCCGTCTCCGGCCCCATCGAGCGGCTGACCCGCCACCCGGGCCGCCTGCACGCCCAGGCCATCATCGAAGCCGCGAACCGGCTCACCGAGGCCCTCCGTCGCAGCTGACGGAACACGGCCGGAGGCCGGAAGACACCGGGACGGCACCGGACGGCACCGACAGACGCCGAAAGGGCCGCGTCCGAGGACGGATCTCCTCGGACGCGGCCCTTTCGTGTTCCGCCCGCCATTTCCCGGTTCTACGGTTCCGCGGTTCTACGGTTCTACGGTTCGAGGCGGTGCG
Organism: Kitasatospora sp. NPDC036755; assembly: GCF_040636595.1. Lineage (NCBI taxonomy): Bacteria > Bacillati > Actinomycetota > Actinomycetes > Kitasatosporales > Streptomycetaceae > Kitasatospora > Kitasatospora sp. NPDC036755. The sequence continues at coordinate 4,144 of NZ_JBEZUT010000438.1, read as the reverse complement.
GCCCCCGGAAGAGGAAGGTCGCCTCGCGGATCGACGGCAGGCCGAGGGCCAGCATGAGCAGCCGGCCGAGCCCGAGTCCGAAGCCGCCGTGCGGCGGGGTGCCGTAGCGGAAGGAGTCGAGGTACCCGGTGAGCGGCCCGGTGTCCATGCCCTTCTCCCGGGCCTGGGCGACGAGGCGGTCGTACCGGTGCTCGCGCTGGGCGCCGGTGGTGATCTCCACGCCCTTCCACAGCAGGTCGAAGGAGTCGGTGACGCTCGGGTCGTCCTCCGGCCGCAGGTGGTAGAAGGGCCGCACCGCGGACGGGAACCGGGTGACGAAGACGAACTCGTGCCCGGTCTCCTCGGCGATCAGGCCGCACAGCGCGCGCTCGCCCTCGGGGTCGAGGTCCTCCTTGACGCCCTCCCGGTCCCAGCCGGTGGCGCGGAGCCGGGCCAGCGCGTCCGCCATCGTGATCCTGGGGAACGGCAGTCCGGGAACCGTCACCGGGGTGCCGAAGTGCTCGGCGATCGCCGCGCCGTGGCGCTCGGCCACCGCGGCCAGGACGCGGTGCAGCATCCGCTCCTCGAAGGCCATCACGTCCTCGGCCCCGTCGGTCCAGGCGATCTCGACGTCCACCCCGGTGAACTCGGTGGCGTGCCGCGAGGTGAAGGACGGCTCGGCCCGGAACACCGGCCCGACCTCGAAGACCCGGTCGATGCCGCCGGCGATGGCCATCTGCTTGTAGAACTGCGGGGATTGGGCCAGATAGGCGGTGCGGTCGAAGTAGCCGACCTCGAACACCTCGGCGCCCGACTCGGAGGCCGTCCCCATCAGCTTGGGCGTGTGCAGCTCGGTGAAGCCCTCCTCGGCCGCCACCTCGCGCATCGCGCGCTCGACGGTCGTCTGGACGTCGAAGACCAGGTGCTGGGAGGGGCGCCGGATGTCGAGGAACCGCCAGTCCAGGCGCTGGTCGATGCCGGTCCGCTCGTCGATCGGCAGTTTCGGTTCGGCGGGTGAGACGACCTCCACGCGGGTGGGGACGATCTCCAGACCGCCCAGCTTCACCTGCGGGTTGGCGACGACCCTGCCGGTGATCTTCACGGCGGACTCGACCGTCACGCCCTCGAAGGCGGCCTCGACGGCGTCGCCCTCCCCACCGCGGAAGTGGGTGACCTGCACGAGACCGGTGTGGTCCCGGACCAGTACGAACTGGATGCGCCGCTGGAGCCGGAGCGTGTCGACCCACCCGTGGACGGTGACCGTCTCCTCCAGGTGGGAATGCAGCTCGGCGGCGAGGGTACGCGTCATGACAGGGAACTCCCCGGGTGTGCGGGCGCGTTGGTCGCGCCACGTCGACGGGCGGTAAACGGCCGCCCTGGGCGTGTTCACCGTAGGGGATCACGCCCGGGGGAGTCGCCCGGTTTTCCGTCGCGGTGCCGCCGGTCCGGGTTCGCCCTACGCTGGCTGGAGGGGGTTCGCGGGCAGCACCGGCCACCACCTCACGGAGTCGCCATGGCCACCACGAAATGGTTCTTCGAGCCCAGCCACACCGGTGCGGAGTTCCGCGCCCGGCACATGATGGTCACCTACGTGCGCGGCCAGTTGAAGAACGTGCAAGGCTTCCTGGAGGTCGACCCCGACACTCCGGAGCGGGCCCGGGTCGAGGCGACCATCGACGCGACCCAGGTGTACACCGGTTCGCCCGAGCGGGACGCCCACCTGCGCAGCGCCGACTTCTTCGACGTCGAGCACCACCCGACCTGGAAGTTCGTCGGCTCGCAGGTCCACCAGGTGAGCGCGAGCGGCTTCGAGGTGACCGGGCAGCTCACCATCCGCGGCGTGACCCGCCCGGTCACCTTCGACGTGAGCTACCTCGGGCAGTGGGACACCCCGTGGTGGGAGGACGGGCGCGACCTGGGACCCCGGCGGCGCGCCGGGTTCACCGCGAGCACCCGCATCAACCGGCAGGACTTCGGGGTGAGTTGGAACGACGTGGTGGACCGGGGCGGCACGGTGGTCAGCAATCTGGTGGACGTCACGGTCGACGTGGAGGCCGTCCTGGAGACCGCTCCCGACAGCGCCGCCCGTGCCGCCTGAACCGGCCCCCGGGCCGGGCCACGGGCCCCGTCGCTCGTGAAACGGCTGGTCGCCCCGGTACGGCAGGGCGACCAGCCAATAAAGCTTATTTCCTGACAACCTTGGGGCATTCCTTCACACCGATCCGGCCACCTCCGTTACCACCGCCCATTCGGAGAGCGCCCGGACGGTCAATTCCCGGCTATTCGATCGCCTTCCCTCCCGAGGATCACCACACCCACCGGACCGCCACCCCCGCCCGCCCACCAGCGGGATGCCGCGCCCCTGACAACCGCCCCCGTCGAACCGGGCCCACCGCCTCCCGCCCGGCCCGCGTCGAGGTGTGCAACCTTCCGACCCACTCCGGGCATCCAAGAGAGGGCAGGGCCCCGGGAAGGAGGGGGAGCCGCACGCCGGCGGGCCGCATCGCACACGGACCACCGAGCCTCCCGCATTCATATGGTGCGTATGCGATTCACCCTCTCCGGAGTCAGCCCCGGCCTGTTGCACAGCCGTGACAACCGGGCGCGAAAAATCGTTCGAGCGGCGACTCCCGAGGGTTAGCATCCTGGAATGGAATCGAACCTCCCCCCGATATGGAGTTCCTCCGAGGACGCGGACCCCCAGCCGCCCCGCAGGGCGCCGCTCCGGCTGGCCCGCTTCGGTGCGACCTTCCTGGGGGTGAGCGTCGTGTCCGGCGTGCTGCTGGCGGGCCTCGCCCTGCCCGTGGCCGGCGGCATCGGGCTGACGGCCAAGGGCACCGCGGAGGGATTCGCGGACGTCCCCTCCGACTTCAAGACCCCGCCGCTCACCCAGGCCACCCAGATCTTCGACGCCAAGGGCGGCCTGATCGCCAAGGTCTACGAGCGCGACCGCACCGTCATCACGGCCGAACAGATGTCACCGTTCATGCGGCAGGCCCAGGTGGACATCGAGGACGCCCGCTTCTACGAGCACGGCGCCGTCGACCTCAAGGGCGTCCTGCGCGCGATCAGCAAGAACGCGGAGAGCGGCACCGCCTCCCAGGGCGCCTCGACGCTCACCCAGCAGTACGTGAAGAACGTCAACGTGGAGCAGGCCGGCGACGACCGCGACGCGGTCCTGGAGGCCCAGCGCAAGACCCTGGGCCGCAAGATCCAGGAACTCAAGGTCGCCATCAAGCTGGAGGAGGAACTGCCGAAGGAGCAGATCCTCACCAACTACCTCAACATCACGTACTACGGGAACGGCGCCTACGGGGTGGAGGCCGCCTCCCAGCGCTACTTCAGCAAGAGCAACAAGGACCTGACCGTCGCCGAGGCCGCGATGCTCGCCGGGCTGGTGCAGAACCCGTCCCAGTACGACCCGAAGCAGCACCCGCAGGCCGCGCAGAACCGCCGCGACACCGTCATCGACAAGATGCTGGAGAACAAGCACATCACCGCGGAGCAGGCGCAGGAGGCGAAGGCCGCCCCGCTCGGCCTCAACTTCAAGGCCCCGCAGAACGGCTGCATCACCGCCCAGGCCGGCATGGGCTTCTTCTGCGACTACGTGCGCCACGTGGTCAAGCAGGACCCGGTCTTCGGCCAGGACTCCGCCGAGCGCAAGAAGTTCTGGAACCAGGGCGGCCTGAACATCTACACCACCCTGGACCCGGACAAGCAGGCCGCCGCCCAGAACGCGGTGAGCTCCAACGTGCGGGTCACGGACAGCATCTCCGCCGCCGCCTCCATGGTCGAGCCCGGCACCGGCAAGATCCTCGCCATGGCCCAGACCCGCCCGTACGGCCTGGACACCAACCAGAACCAGACCGTCGTCAACCTGAACGTCGACGCGGCGATGGGCGGCGGCAACGGCTTCCAGCCCGGCTCCACCTTCAAGCCGGTCGTCGCGGCCGCCGCCCTGGAGGCGGGGCTGCCGGCGACCCAGGAGTACTCGTCCCCGAACAAGCTCGAGTACCCGACGATGAAGACCTGCGAAGGCACCTGGAAGAACGACACCAGGCCCAAGGCCGTCGTACCCAACGAGTCCGCGAGCGAGAAGGGCCCGTACCAGCTGAAGATGGCGATGGCCCTCTCGGTCAACACCTACTTCGTGCAGATGGAGCAG
>NZ_JBEZUT010000437.1:0-5780 GCF_040636595.1 Kitasatospora sp. NPDC036755 | reverse complement strand
CCGACGGCCGCATCGTCGACGAACTCCACCAGCCCACCGCCGACACCGTCCTGGACCGCATGCGCCGCTTCGACGCCAAGGGCCGCACCAGCTGAGCCCCCTGGCCCCCGAAACGCCACCCGTCCCCGAGTACCCCCAGGACTGACGCCTCCCCATGTTCCGCACCGCACTGCGCAATGTGCTCGCCCACAAGGGCCGGCTGCTGATGACGGTACTGGCCGTCATGCTCGGCACCGCCTTCGTGTCCGGCACGCTGGTCTTCTCCGACACCTTCGGCAACGCCCTCAGGACCCAGAGCTCCAAGAGCTACACCGACATCGCCGTCACGGTCAGCGACCGCGAGGCCCGCAACCTCAGCCACGACGAGGGCGGCCGGGCCGTCGACAGCCCCACCCTCACCGAGGAGACCCGCACGAAGGTCGCCGCGCTGCCCGGCACCGCCGAGGTCCGCGGCATCGTCAGCGGCTTCGCCGGCATCGCCGACAAGAAGGGCGCGCTGATCGGCAACGGCTTCTCCACCACCGGCACCAACTACGTGCCGGGCGCCGACGGCACCGACCCGCGCTACCCGCTGGTCGAGGGCCGCGGCCCGAAGGACGCCACCGAGGTCGCGCTCGACCGCAAGACCGCCGACAAGGGCGGCTTCAAGGTCGGCGACACCATCCGGGTCGCGGTCAACGGCCCGGTGATGCAGCTCAAGCTCACCGGCACCGTGACCACGAACGACCCGCGGGTGGTGGCCGGCGGCTCGCTGGCCGCCTTCGACACCGCCACCGCCCAGCAGCTCTACCTGGCTCCGGGCCGCTTCGCCGAGCTGGACGTCAAGGCCAAGCCGGGCACCGACGACACCGCGCTGCTCGCCGCCGTCAAGCAGACCGTCCCGCAGGGCGACAACATCGAGGCCAGGACCGGCCGCGAGCTCGCCGACGAGCAGGACCGGATGATCAAGCAGGGCACCCAGGTGCTGAGCACCGCCCTGCTGGGCTTCGCCGGCATCGCGCTGTTCGTCGGGATCTTCATCATCGCCAACACCTTCACCATGCTGGTCGCCCAGCGCACCAGGGAGCTGGCCCTGCTGCGCGCCGTCGGCGCCACCCGCCGCCAGATCACCCGTTCGGTGCTGATCGAGGCGGTGCTGGTCGGCCTGACCGCCTCGGTGACCGGCCTGCTCGCCGGCATCGGGATCGCCCTCGGCCTCAAGGCCCTGCTCAACGGCCCGATGGACGCCAACCTGCCGGACGGCCCGCTGATCGTCGCCCCGACCACGGTGGTCGCCGCGCTCGCCACCGGTGTGCTGGTGACGGTGCTGGCCGCCTGGCTGCCCGCCCGCCGCGCCTCCCGGATCGCCCCGGTGGCCGCGATGAGCTCGGTCGAGCAGCCCACCACCCACAAGGGCCTGGTGGTCCGCAACACCATCGGCCTGCTGTTCTCCGCCGCCGGTGCGGCCGCGCTGGCGGCCGGCGTGGCCGCCAAGGAGGTCAAGCCGGTGGGCCTCGGCGCGGGCGCGCTGCTGATCGGCGTGTTCGTGCTGACCCCGATGCTGTCCAAGCCGCTGATCGCGCTGCTCGCCCCGCTGCTGCGCGCCGTGTACGGCACGCCGGGCAAGCTGGCCCAGGAGAACGCGGTCCGCAACCCGCGCCGCACCGCCGCGACCGCCTCGGCGCTGACCATCGGCGTCACCCTGATCACCTCGCTGACCGTGATCGGCGCCTCGGTGAACCAGGCCGTGGACCGGCTCACCGCGACCAGCGTCAAGGCCGACTACACGGTCGCGATGCAGAACTTCTCGAAGCTCGCCCCCGAGGTCGCCGCCCAGATCGCCAAGGTGCCCGGTGTCACCGCGATGAGCGTCGAGCGCACCGTCCGGGTCAAGGTCGGCGAGCAGCAGGAGGACAGCGAGGCGATCACCGCGGTGGATGCCGCGACCATCGACCAGCTGGCCACCATCAAGGTCACGGAGGGCTCCGCGGACGCCCTCAAGCAGGGCAGGCTGCTGGTGAGTTCGGGCCGCGCCGAGCACGGCGGCTACAAGCTCGGCGACACCCTCGCCGTCACCTACCCGGACGGCGCCAAGGGCTCGCTGACCGTCGGCGGCATCCTGGAGGCCAACACCGCGCTGGCCGGCATCGTCGCCCCGGACTCGGTGGTCGGCCCGCACGCGGCGCCCGGCTCCGGTCCGGAGTCGGTCCTGGTCAAGGGCGCCGACGGCCCGACCGAGGAGCTGAAGCAGGCGCTGCGCGACGCGACCGGCGGCAACCCGCTGATCGCGGTCAAGGGCCAGAAGGAGATCAAGGCGGAGAACCGCCAGATGATCACCAGCATCCTGAACATGATGTACGGGCTGCTCGGCATGTCCGTGGTCATCGCGGTGCTCGGCGTGGTCAACACCATGGCGATGTCGGTGTTCGAGCGCCGCCGGGAGATCGGCATGCTGCGGGCGATCGGCCTGGACCGGCTCGGCATCCGCCGGATGGTCCGGCTGGAGTCGCTGCTGATCGCGCTGTTCGGCGGCGTGGTGGGTGTCGGCCTCGGCGTCCTGGTCGCCTGGGCGGTCGTGCGCACGATGGCGGACAGCCTCAAGGACATCAGCACCGTGGTGCCGCCGCTGCAGATCGCGGGCTTCCTGCTCGCGGCCGCCGTGGTCGGCCTGCTGGCCGCCCTCTGGCCGGCCCACCGCGCGGCGCGGCTGGACATCCTGACCTCCATCAAGAGCCAGTAGCGGGCCCGCACGGCAACCCGGAGCCCCCGGGGTGGTTCTCATCGAACCGCCCCGGGGGCTTCGTCGTGTCGGGTCGCAGGACGCCGGCCGGAGAACGCCGGCCGAGGAACGTCAGGCGGAGAACGTCAGTTGAAGAGGACCTTCTCGCTGTTCGGCTGCAGGGTGCCGGTCGTCAGCCCGGCGGCCGAGACCAGCAGCTGCGCGCTCGGCTTGCCGTCGGTGCCGAGCACCTCGGCGGTGACCGGCGCGGTCTCGTCCGGCGCGGTGACCTGGAGGCCGGCGAGCACGTGGCAGCTCGTGTCCGCCTTGTCGCAGGAGCTCCACTTGAGGCCCGCGTAGCCGGACTTGCCGGGCTTCAGGGTGACCAGCACGGCCGGCCCGGGGTGGGCGTCGCGGTTGGCCGTCAGCACGTCCGGGCTGTTGTCGGCCTTCAGGCCGGCGAAGCCCGGGTAGCCGTACAGGGTGCAGTTGTGGTCGCTCTTGTTCTTGATCGTCAGCATGGCCGAGCCCGCGCCCTTGACCTGCACGGTGGCCGTGATGTCGTCGCTCTTGCACCGCGAACCGGCCGCCTGGGCGGCCATCGGGTCACCGGGGACGGTGGCCCCGGCGGAACCCGCCTTCGCGTCCCCCGGCTTGTCGTCGGTGTACTTGACGTCGTCGCACGCGGTCAGCAGGACGGTCGCCGCGAGGGCGGCGACACCGGCGGCGACTAACCTGGCAGGCCTGCGAACGGTCATGGTCCCCCCAAGGGTGAGTAATGGCATGGAGCTGTCACCCTATGTACGAAGGCCGTGGCAGAACGGTTCCACTGGGGCTGCAGTTTGCCGGAGCTGACTACTTTTGCCGGTTTCCTGTCTTGTTCTGTCCCGAACTGGCCGGAATTGACGCCTCTGCTAGGAAACCGCCCCTGATACGAAACCGCCCCGCCCGGCGGGTGCCGGGCGGGGCGGTACGGGTGTCGAACGGCCGGATCAGGCGGCCGGCTTGACGGCCGGCCGCTGGGCGGGCTTGGCCCTGCCGCCGCCGAAGAGGTTGAAGAACACGGCCAGCGTGGGCACCAGGTAGAGCAGCCAGACCACCAGCTGGAGCACCGTCGGGTCCGGCTGGAAGTTGAAGACGCCCTTCAGCAGGGTGCCGTACCAGCTGTCCTTGGGGATGGTGCTGGAGATGTCGAAGGCCACGCTCTGCAGACCGGGCAGCCAGCCGGCCTCCTGGAGGTCGTGCACGCCGTAGGCGAGGACGCCGGCCGCGACCACGACCAGCATCGCGCCGGTCCAGGTGAAGAACTTGGCCAGGTTGATCTTCAGTGCGCCCCGGTAGAACAGCCAGCCGAGCACCACCGAGGTGAGCAGGCCGAGCGCGGCGCCCATCAGCGGGTTCCAGCCGTCGCCGGTGGCCTGCACGGCCGTCCAGATGAACAGCGACGTCTCCAGGCCCTCGCGGCCGACCGCCAGGAACGAGGTCACGACCAGGGCGGTGGTGCCCATCGCGATCGCCGCGTCCAGCTTGCCGTGCAGCTCGGTCTTCAGGTGCCGGGCGGTGCGCCGCATCCAGAAGACCATCCAGGTCACCAGGCCGACCGAGATGATCGACAGCGTGCCGCCGAGCGCCTCCTGGGCCTCGAAGGTGAGCTGCGAGGAGCCGAACTGCAGCAGGGCGCCGAAGGCCATGGAGAGGGCCACGGCCGAGCCGACGCCGATCCACACCGGCGGCAGCTTGTCCCTGCGGCCGGTCTTGACCAGGTAGGCGATCAGGATGCAGACGACCAGGCTGGCTTCGAGGCCTTCGCGCAGGCCGATCAGGTAGTTGCCGAACACGCGGGCTCCTGGGGGGGGTGTAGAGGTGGTACCGGGGAAGCGGAGGGTCAGCCGAACAGGGCCTGGCCCCACCACTCCCCCGGCTTGCGCACGCCCGCCGGGCAGGCGAAGTGGGCGGAGCCGACGTGCTGGATGTACTCGTTGAGCTTGTCGCTCGCGGCGAGCTTCTGCTGGAGCGGGACGAACGCCTTGCGGGTGTCGCGCTGGTAGGCGAGGAAGAACAGCCCGGCGTCCAGGCGGCCGAGGCCGTCGGTGCCGTCGGTGAAGGAGAAGCCCCGGCGCAGGATCATCAGACCGCTGTTGGCGTCCGGGTGGGCGAGGGCGACGTGCGAGGTCGCGGGCATCGCCGCGAGGTCCGGCGCGTCGTGCTCCTTGCCCTTGCCGTACGGGGCGCCCTCGCCCTTGGTGCGGCCGAAGGTGTCCTCCTGGTCCTTGAGCGAGGCGCGGTCCCAGGTCTCGATGTGCATCCGGATCCGCCGGGCGACCAGGTAGGAGCCGCCGGTCATCCACTCCGGGCCGTCGCCGGGGGCGGCCCAGACGTGGTCGGCCAGCTTCCCGGTGTCGGTGCCCGCGATGTTGTGGGTGCCGTCCTTGAACCCCATCAGGTTGCGCGGGGTCTGCTCGTCCGGGGTGGTCGAGGAGGTCTTGCCGAAGCCGAGCTGCGACCAGCGGATGTTGACGGTGCCCATGCCGATCCGGGCCAGGTTGCGGATCGCGTGGACGGCGACCTGCGGGTCGTCGGCGCAGGCCTGGACGCAGAGGTCGCCGCCGCTGCGGGCCGGGTCGAGCTTGTCGCCCTTGAAGTTCGGCAGGTCGATCAGGGCCTCGGGGCGCTTGGCCTGGAGGCCGAAGCGGTCCACCCCGTCCTTCTCGAACAGGCTCGGGCCGAAGCCGATGGTCAGGGTGAGCCGGGAGGCCGGCAGGCCGAGGGCCTCGCCGGTGTCGTCCGGCGGCGCCTCCGCCGAGCCGGGCACCGCGCCGGTGCCGACCTCGCGGCCGCCGGTCATCGCCGCGGCCGCCTTGGTCCACTCCTTGAGCAGCTTGACCAGGGACTCCCGGGTGGCCTTCTCCGAGACGTCGAAGGCGGCGAAGTGCAGCCGGTCCTGGACCGGGGTGGAGATGCCGGACTGGTGCTCGCCGTAGAACGGCACCTCGGCGCCGACCTGTGCGGCGGCCACCGGGACGGCGTCGTCCTGCCGGGTCGCCGCGGCGACCGAGCCGACGGCGGCGGCGCCGTGCGCGAC
>NZ_JBEZUT010000436.1:0-5784 GCF_040636595.1 Kitasatospora sp. NPDC036755 | reverse complement strand
CCGGGGGCGGGGGACGGGGGCCCGGCCGGGACCGGCGCGGCGCCCGGCCGGGGCAGGAAGCGGCGGGCCCGGCGCCTCCGGGGCCCCGGGATGGTCCGGGTGCCACCGGTGCTCGGGACCGTCTCCGGTACGTCGGCGGCGGCTCGGACCGTCGTCCGGCCGTTCGTCCGGAACCCGCCGCCGGACGGGCTGCCCATGCGGCACAGGGTAGGCCAAGGCGGTGGTCCGCCGGGAGGACCCGCGGCGAACCGGCCGGTTCCGGCCCCGCCTCAACGGCCGCCCCGCCAACGGCCGTTCGAACGGCGCCGGTCGATCAGCGGCGGCGGAACAGCAGGTCGTGGACGACGTGGCCCTTGGCGATCCCGGCCCGTTCGAACTTGGTCACCGGACGCCAGTCCGGCCGCGGGGCGTAGCCGGGAACGCTGCCGTCCGGGTGGTCCGCGGGTTCCAGCCAACCGGTCCCGTCACCCTCCGGGTGGAGGTTCTCCAGCTCCGGCGAGGCGGACAGCACCTCCAGCATCTGCTCCGCGTACGGCTCCCAGTCGGTGGCGCAGTGCACCAGGGCGCCGGGGGCGAGCCGGGGCAGCACCAGGTCGAGGAAGGCGGGCTGGACCAGCCGGCGCTTGTGGTGCTTCGGCTTGGGCCACGGGTCGGCGAAGTAGACCCGCAGACCGGCCAGCGAGGCGTCCGGGAGCATGTCGCGCAGCAGGATCACCGCGTCGCCGGCGGCCGTGCGGACGTTGCGGGAGCCGTCGCGCTCCAGCAGCCCGAGCAGGTTGCCGTGGCCGGGGGTGTGGACGTCGGCGGCGAGGATGCCCGTCGTGGGGTCGGCGGCGGCCATCGCGGCGGTGGTCTCGCCCATGCCGAAGCCGATCTCCAGGGTCACCGGCAGGCCGTCGAACAGCTCCGGCAGGTCCAGCGGGGTGCCGTCGATGGGGATGCCGTACGTCTCCCAGCTCCGGTCCAGGGCACTCGCCTGGGCGTTGGTCATCCGGCCCCGGCGCGGCTGGAAGCTGCGGATGCGACGCTCGCGGTGCTGGGCCTCGGTGGCCTTGTGCGGGTACATCGGCGCGGGGTAGGCGGCCGGCGCGGCGGACAGCCGGGCGGACGGCGAGGGCTGGGGGATCGGGGCGGTGGCAGTCACAATCACCCGAGTCTACGGGGCTGTCGGGGCTCCGCGGCGGGGCCTGTGACCGGGCTCATCCGGGCTCGTCGGGGCGCCGTTGGCGCCGGCTCCTCCGGACCCGCCCGCCGGCGGCGCCCGGTCCGTTCCCGCCCGCCGACGGCGCCCGGTCCGTTCCCGCCCGACCGGTGCCCGGCGGGCACACCTGCAGGGGAACGGGGAAGGAGCCGCACCCCCGTGACGGCTCCTTCCCCCTTCTCCTGGTGCTCCGCTACTCCTCCCAGGGCCAGCGGGCGTTCGCCCCGGCCTCCAGGAGGGGGACCAGTCGGAAGGCCGCGTCGGTCAGGCCGCCGAAGGTGTGCCGGTGGGAGCCGCCGCTGGGGCCGTGGGCCGGGGCGTAGCCGGCCAGGTTCCAGGTGTAGACGGGCACGTGGGCCGGGACGGCGGCGAGCGGGTCGCGGCCCCAGCGGCTCGGTCCGGTCTGTTCGTCGGTGACGATCACCACCCGGTCGTGGCCGCGGTAGTGGGTGCGGACGGCGTCGGCGGTGTTGGTGCCGCCGAGGTCGGAGAAACGTTCCAGCACCCGCAGCACCGCCTCGCCCCGGCCGACCTCGACCACCCGGCTGGTGGAGCCGAACTCGACCAGGTCCGCCTCGGCGGCCCGGATCTTCAGCGCGGTGCCGAAGATCGCCGCCGAGTCCGCCCGGTTGAGCTCGGTCGGCCCGCCGGAGCGGTCGAACATCGAACCGGACCGGTCCACCAGGACCAGCGTCCGGCCGGGCAGGCCGGGCACGTTCGCCAGCGAGTGGCCGAGCGCGGTCTCCAGCGCCTGCCCCCAGCGCAGCGAGGGCACGTTGCGGTACGCGGCCAGGTAGCGGAACGGGAACTGCCGCGAGCGCCGCACCTCGCCCTGGTCGGAGATCCGCCGGGCGACCTCGGCCGCGACGGCGTCCGAGACCCCGGCCCGGTCGAAGTTGCGCAGGTTCCGCACCAGCGCCATCGGACCCATCGACGGAATGACCGCCTCCCAGACCGCCGCGTCCAGCGGCCCCTGCAGCCAGCCCGCCAGCGCCTCCCAGGTCAGCCCGGCGGCGGCCAGCCGCTCGGCGCCGCCCTCGGCGGTCACCGCCGCCCGGCGCTCCTCGACGGGCAGCGCCAGCAGCGCGCGGTTGGCGGTCAGCATCCGGTCGGCGGCCGGCGGCACGGCCTCCTCCGGCCGGTGCCGGCGGTCCAGCGCGTACGCGAAGAGCGCGCCCTGCCACTCCTTCTCCGGAGCCGGCGAGGGGTGGGTCAGCTCGATCACGTCGCCGAAGCGGTAGCCCTTGCCCGCGGTGTCGTACTTGAGCAGCGAGCGGGCGTCGTACAGGTGCCGGACGGCGTCCGCGACGCCGCGCTTGAGCGGCTTGGGCAGGGCCCGGCCGTAACGCGAGGTCCAGTAGGCGAGCAGTTCGCCGGGCTCGTCGGGGCGCCGCAGCACCGCGGCGACGGCCTGCCGGGAGTGGCCGTGGGCGCCCGCGTCCAGCCGGGCGCGGGTGAACTCGGCGGCGCCGACCAGGGCGGCGGTGCGCATCTGGGCGCCGTGGCGCAGCCAGCGCAGCAGTCCGAGGGTCCACTCCGGCTCGGCGACGGCGAGTTCGCGCACCAGCGCGGTGTAGCGGTCGTCGCGCTCGCCGGCGCCCTCGTGGAAGGTGTCCCGCCCGACCATGTTGGCCACCGCGAGCAGGAAGAGCTCGGACTTGCGGTCCCGGACGAATCCGGTGCCGCCGTTGTGGTTGACGGTGCGCCGGCCGGTGGTGGCCACCGGCGAGCTCGGACTCGCCTTGGCCTTGCGGAAGTTGAACCTGGACATGCGGAAGCCCCCCTCGGCCTGCTGGTGTCAGTGGGAGGGAGGCATGCCGCGGCCGGGGTGCCCGAGGTCGTGCCGGCCGCGGGGCGGCCGGCATCGGCGGGGGTGTATGCCTTGTGCTCTACCCGATTGAGCCAGCGGCCGCGTACGGCACGCCCGGGACTCGAACCCGGAACCGCAAGATCCGAAGTAACCCCCGCCTGCGCACCGGGCACTCCGGAACGCGGTGCCTCCCGAGATCGATCGATTCGGCTGCGGTACAGGTGCTTCACAGCGCCCCGCCGGGGGCACTCCACAGAAGGAACCGCCGCCGTCGCACCGGGAGGTGCGGACGAACTATTCACATGTGGGTGTCCAGAGATCGAAGGCGGCTGAGGTGACATAGCTGCTCTGCCGACTGAGCTACACCGGCACGGAGTACCGGTGGCGGGACTCGAACCCGCGACACGCCCATTAAGAGTGGAAGTAACCTCTGCCTGCGCACCTGGACGGGAGAAACCCTGCCAGGCCCCTCCCGCCACCGCACTCCATTTTCCGGCGGTCGCCGCGGCACCGTCCCGTCCGCTCGTCCCGGGGCGGCGCTCACGCCGGGGCGACGATCACCGCCCGCGCCCGCTCGGTCAACTCCCGTACCCGGCGTTCACCCTGGAAGGGCTCCAGCCGCCGCAGCATCTCCACCACGTACTCCCGGCTGCGCTGCGAGGAGATCCGGCCGGCCACCTCGACGGCGCGTTCGCCGGCGGCGACCGCGGCGTCCAGGTTGCCCGCCTCGGCCTCGGCCATCGCCGAGACCACCAGCCGCAGGCCGTGCGAGCGGACGAAGCCCTCGGTGGGCGTGGCCAGCGCCTCGCGGGTGAACTGCCGGACCTTGGAGGGCACTCCGAGGTCGCGGAAGCACTCGGCGGCGTCGGCGGCGAGCCGGTCGTAGGCGTAGAAGTCGATCCACGCCGGATCGGGATCCCCGGCGCGCGCCCGTTCGAGTGCGCTCTCCGCTGCGCCGAGCGCCGTCGCACAGGCCGCCGCGTTCCGGGCCTTGGCCTGGGCCCGGGCCTCCACGAGGTGGAAGAAGCTCATGGTGCGGGCGGTGGCCAGGCCCCGGTTGCGCTCCAGCGCGGCCTGGGCGAGGTCGACGGCCTCCTCGGCGAAGCCCCGGTAGCCCGCCTGGAGGCTCATCGAGGCCAGTACGTAGCCGCCGAGCGGGACGTCGGCGGCGGCCCGGGCGAGCCGCAGCGCCTGGATGTAGTAGCGCTGGGCGGCCTCGTGCTGGCCGGTGTCGAAGGCCATCCAGCCGGCGAGCCTGGTGAGTTCGGCGGTCGCGCCGAACAGCGCCCGGCCGACCGCGTCGCTGTACGAGGCGAGCAGCAGCGGTGCCGCCTCCACCCGCAGGCACTCCGGCACCATCGACGAACGCCAGTCCCCGCCACCGTACTTGGAGTCCCAGCGGCGGGCCTCCTGGGCGGCCTCGCGGAGCTTGGCGGCGTCCGAGTGGCCGACCCGGTAGGAGGAGGTGTCGGTGGGGGAGCGCGGCACCTCGCGGGCCACCGAGCCGTCCGCCGGGGTGATCAGCCAGCGGGAGACGGGCGTCGCGTAGGCGGCGACCGAGAAGGTGCCGGCCAGGCTGTCGCTCCAGCGGCCGCCGCCGGGGCCCCGGCGCAGGTCGAGGTCGACCCGCCAGAGGTCGGTCGCGGAGCGGACCGCGTCGGCGACCTCGCGCGGGAAGGCCAGGCCGAGTTCGGGCGCCGGGTCGGTGTCGCCCAGGCCGATCTCCTCCAGCGGGACGGGCCGGCCCAGCTTGCCGCCGATCGCGGTGGCGATCAGGTGCGGGACGGGCCCCTGCGGCACCATGCCCTTGCTGACCCAGCGGGCCACCGAGGTCTTGTCGTACCGCAGGGTCAGCCCGCGTTGGGCGCCGAGGTCGTTGACCCGGCGGGCCAGTCCGGCGTTGCTGATCTGGGCGAGGGTCAGGAGCGTGCCGAGCCGTTCGTTCGGTCCACGTGGGCTGACGGTCATGGTGGCGGCGGCACCTCCTGCGGCCTTGTGCGCGGGGCCCGGGCGGCACCGGGCCGTAGCTGCTGTACCTAGCGTAGTCGGACGCGTTCCGACGGTTAAGAGGTCGCATTCCGGATGGCGGGATCGTGCACTCGGCGGTGGAGCGCGGGAGTTGGTCCGGACCACTCGGATCCGGCCGACCGTGCCGCGCGCCGGAGCGTCGTGCTCCGGTCCCGTGTTCGCGTGCGCCCGGCCGTGCCCCCTGGCCCGACCGGCTGGTCGGCGATTCGCTGGTGGTCGTGGGTCGGCCTGCCGTCGAGGACCCGGCGGGCCGGGGACGCCGCCGCCTCAATCCCCGCGGGGCGGTGGTGAAGTCCGGGAGGGCATGCGGATGCCCTCCCGGGCTGGGCGACGCCTTTCGGCCATCTCGCGATGCCCATGTCAAGGGCGTTTCGCCTGCGGTCCGGGCCGGGGAGGGGGAGGCCCGGCCCGCGTCCCCCGTGGAGCGCCGGGCGGAACCAACCCCCTTCCCGCACACGGAACTTGTTCACGGGCAGGGCTCGTCCGCCGGAGCGGCGACCGACCCGGAGCGGGGCGGGCGCGGGGGCGCGGACACCCGCCGACCGGCCCGCGCGGCCGCGGCCGCGCTCGAACGGCCGGACCGAACGGAGCCGGAACCCGAAACTCCGACCACGACGACGCCCCGCGGTGGCACGATGTCTCCTGACGGCGCGCCGAGCTGCGGGGGCACGCCGGCGGCACTGCACCGCCCGTGTACAAGGGTAATGGCTTGGCAAAAATTCCGGGATACGCCGCGAGGAGGATC
>NZ_JBEZUT010000435.1:0-5836 GCF_040636595.1 Kitasatospora sp. NPDC036755 | reverse complement strand
GGCCGGTCACCCCGCCCGAACGATCACCGGAGTGATCAGAGGTTCGGGTACAGCGGGTACTTCTCGGCCAGGGCGGCGAGGGCGAGGCGGGCGGGCAGGACGCTCGCGGCGACGGCGTGCAGCAGGCGGACGGCAGGACCAGGCGCTCGGGAGGGGGAATCGTCAGGCCGTCAGCCGCCGCGCCTCGGCGAGGACCTCGGCGTCGAGCTCCTCCCTGGTGCGGGTCCAGTACTCCAGCGTGGCGTACTCGTCGTCGAGGCGGCAGAGCCGGTCGACCGGGTCGAAGTCGAGGTCGTGGCCGAAGCGTTCGCGGACCCGGCGGGCCAGGTCCTGGGGGCCGTACCGGCCGGCGAGCAGTTCAGCGGCGAGCGCCCGCAGGACGGCCTGCTTGCCGGGCGGGCCGCCGGGCGGGTGGTGGTGGAGTCCGAACTCGGCGAGGGCGGGCGGCAGGAGGTCCGGCACCCGGTCGGAGGCCTCGGCGTCCGGGCAGGAGGCGAGGGCGAGGATCGCCTCGCCGTCGGATCCGGCGAGGAGCGCGGCGCAGGCGGCGTCGACGACCTCGCGGGCGGTGAGTTCTCCGACGCTCCACAGCAGGGCGGCGTCCCGCAGGCGTTCGGCGGCGGGGCCGGTGCGCACCGCCGGCACCGGGCGGTGCAGGAAGGCGTCGACGGCGTCCTCGCGGTCGAGCCGGAAGCCGTGGCGCTCGTAGAGGCGGCGGGCGGCGCTGCCCCGGAGGACGTTCAGGCGCACGGGCTCGCCGGCCGCGTCGGCCTCGGCGAGGACGTGGCGCAGGACGGCGGTGCCCAGGCCCCGGCCCTGGTGGCGCGGGTGGAGGTAGAAGTGCTCCAGCAGGCGTCCGCCCCGGTCGGCGGGGCGGACGGTGACGGAGCCGGCGAAGACGCGGCGGCCCGGGCCGCTCCTGACCAGCACGATCGAGGTGTGCTCGGGCGAGAAGCCGTCGCGCAGCCGTTGGCGGACCCGGTGGTCGTCGTAGCGGCCGAGGCGTTCGAGGTCGGCGCGCATCACCCGGGCCCGCAGTTCGGCGAGGGGTTCGAGGTCGGCGGGCGTGGCGGGACGCAGGCTCCAGTCGGGTTCGCTGTTCACGGGCGCAGTCTGGCAGCCGCGCCACCGGCCCGACCAGCGCTTTCCTCAGGAGACGGGCCGGGAGTCGGCCCAGATGCCCTCGAACTCCTCGCGGTAGACCTCCAGCAGTCCCGGTTCGGTGCCGCCGGGCTGCTGGCCGGCGCCGCCGCGCAGCACCAGGGCCGGGGACTCCATGCCGCGGGCGCGGCGCAGGTAGGGCTGGACGACGCCGAGGTCGCGGCCCTGGCGGCGGCCGCCCGCCTGGCCGGCCGTGCGGGGGCCCTCGACCAGGTAGGCGGTGAAGCGCGGGGTCTCGTCGAAGACCCTGATCTCGAAGCCGCCCTGGTCCCGCAGGCGGGCCCGCACCCGCCGCACGTGCATGATGTTCATCTCGATGGAGCGGGACAACTCGCTGCGCCCCAGGCCGAGTTCGCGTTCGCGGCGGCGTACGGCGCTGCTCGCCGGGTTGAGGAAGAGCAGCCGCACCCGGCAGCCCTCGCCGGCGAGGCGCACCAGGCGCTTGCCGGTGTAGTTCTGGCAGAGCATGCCGAGGCCGATGCCGAGCGCGTCCAGGCGCCGGGCGCCGTCCAGCAGGTCCTCGACGGGCAGGTCGCGCTGGAGCCGGACCCGGTCGGCGTGCACGGCGACGACGTCCGCGTACCGGCCGGCCACCAGGGACTCGACCACGTCGGCGGGCACCCCGCCGGCGCCGCCGTCGAGCACGGCGAGCAGCCGGGCGGCGGCCCGTTCGGTCTGGGCCAGCACGGTCTGGGTGAGCACCCGGTTGCGGGAGACGACGTGCCGGGCCACCTCCAGCTCGTCCAGCGCCAGTTCGATCTCGCGCCGGTCGGCGAGGTACGGCTCGAAGCAGGGCCAGTGCTGCACCATCAGCTCGCGCAGCTGGGGCAGGGTGAGGAAGACCAGCGGGTCGTCGTCGGCCGGGTCGAGCAGGTAGCCCTTGCGGCGGCTGACCTCGCGCACGGCCCCGGCCCGGTGCGCCCACTCCTCGCCGACCGGCCCGGCGGCGGCGGTGACCCAGTCCTCGCCGTGGGCGGGGGCGTAGATCGGGTGCAGCACCTCGTCGACGAGGGCGCGCAGCCGCTGTTCGACCAGGTTGAGCCAGACGTAGGCGCGGCTGGACAGCCGGACCCGCTGGTAGGCCTCCTCCCACTCGCCGGCCGACCAGGCCAGTGCGGGTATCTCGACCGGGCCGCTCTGGGCGGGCACCAGGGCCCGGCCGGTCAGGGTGGGGCGCATGACCACCGTGGGCGCCTCGCTGCGGGTCGCGCCCCGGTCGGGGCCGCCGGGCCCGGGGCCACGGCCGCCAGCGGGGAACACCATGCGCCACCTCATCTGCGGCTGACCCCCGCGGGCGCGGGGGCCGTTGACGGGTTGTCGACAAGCACCGGTCGGCCGGGGCGGCCGGACGATCAAGGGTACTGCCCGCCGCGAGCGGCTCGCAGCCGGATGCCCGGCGCCCCTCCCGCCCCACCGGGAGTACTCATCACACGAATGCCCGACGGGCGCTCGTTCGGCCCAACCCGGGCCGGATCTCCCGGCCCCCGGGCGGGGGCTCGGGGAGTATGCGCTGTGCCGCGCGTCACGGCCGCTGTGCCGTGCGTCACGGCGCACGGTCACGCACATGCCCGGCCGCCCGGCCGGGAAGGGAGCGTCCCGGGCCGGAAAGGCGGCCCGTCCCGCCCTCCGGCCACACGTCAGTCACCGTCGGCAGCAAGGAAGTTGAGGAGTCATGCAGGTCTGGCCCGGTACGCCCTACCCGCTCGGCGCCACCTACGACGGGGCCGGCACCAACTTCGCGGTGTTCTCCGAGAGCGCCGACCGGATCGAGCTGTGCCTGATCTCCGAGGACGGCTCCGAGACGGCCGTCGAACTGCGCGAGACGGACGCCTTCGTCCGACACGCCTACCTCCCGGGCGTCCAGCCCGGCCAGCGCTACGGCTTCCGCGTGCACGGCCCGTACAACCCGGGGCTGGGCCAGCGGCACAACAGCGCCAAACTGCTCCTGGACCCGTACGCCAAGGCGATGAGCGGGCACATCGACTGGGACGAGTCCGTCTACGGCTACCACTTCGGCGCCCCCGAGCGCCGCAACGACCTGGACTCCGCCCCGCACACCATGCACTCGGTGGTGATCAACCCGTACTTCGACTGGGGCACCGACCACCCGCCGCGCACCGACTACCACCGCACCGTCATCTACGAGGCCCACGTCAAGGGCCTCACCCGGCTGCACCCCGGCATCCCCGAGGAGATCCGCGGCACCTACGCGGGCCTGGCCCACCCGGCGGTGATCGAGCACCTGGCCAAGCTCGGCATCACCGCGATCGAGCTGATGCCGGTGCACCAGTTCGTCCGCGACCACCGGCTGCGGGACCTCGGCCTGGCCAACTACTGGGGCTACAACACCGTCGGCTTCTTCGCCCCGCACTCCTCCTTCTCCTCCACCGGCGACCGCGGCCAGCAGGTGCAGGAGTTCAAGTCCATGGTCAAGGCGCTGCACGCGGCCGGGATCGAGGTGATCCTGGACGTCGTCTACAACCACACCGCCGAGGGCAACCACCTCGGGCCGACCCTGTCGCTGCGCGGTCTGGACAACGTCTCCTACTACCGCCTCGCCCGGGACCAGCGCTTCTACGAGGACACCACCGGCACCGGCAACAGCCTGCTGATGCGCAGCCCCCACGTACTCCAGCTGATCATGGACTCGCTGCGCTACTGGGTCACCGAGATGCACGTGGACGGCTTCCGCTTCGACCTCGCCGCCACCCTCGCCCGGCAGTTCCACGAGGTCGACCGGCTCTCCTCCTTCTTCGACCTCGTCCAGCAGGACCCGGTCGTCTCCCAGGCCAAGCTGATCGCCGAGCCCTGGGACCTCGGCGAGGGCGGCTACCAGGTGGGCAACTTCCCGCCGCTGTGGACGGAGTGGAACGGCATGTACCGGGACACCGTGCGGGACCTGTGGCGCGGCGAGAACGCCGCCCTCGCCGAGTTCGGCTCCCGCCTCACCGGCTCCTCCGACCTCTACCAGGACGACGGCCGCCGCCCGATCGCCTCGATCAACTTCGTGACCTGCCACGACGGTTTCACCCTGCGCGACCTGGTCTCGTACAACGAGAAGCACAACCAGGCCAACGGCGAGGACAACCGGGACGGCGAGTCCTTCAACCGCTCCTGGAACTGCGGCGCCGAGGGCCCCAGCGCCGACCCGGCCGTCGAGGAGCTGCGGGCGCGCCAGCAGCGCAACTTCATCGCCACCCTGATGCTCTCCCAGGGCGTGCCGATGCTCTCGCACGGCGACGAGCTCGGCCGCACCCAGCTGGGCAACAACAACGCCTACTGCCAGGACAACGAGCTCACCTGGGTGCACTGGCCCGAGGGCGACGGGCCGCGGACACGGCTGCTGGAGTTCACCCAGGGGATGATCTGGCTGCGCCGCGACCACCCGGTGTTCCGCCGGCGGCGGTTCTTCCACGGCCGGCCGGTGTCCGCCTCCGGCGGGTTCGACGACCTCACCGACATCGCCTGGTTCACCCCGACGGGCGAGGAGATGACCAAGCGCGACTGGGGCGCCAGCTACGCCAAGTCGCTGACCGTCTTCCTCAACGGCCACGCGATCTCCGAGCCGGACCGGCGCGGCGGGCGGATCGTCGACGACTCCTTCCTGCTGATGTTCAACGCCCACTTCGAACCGCTGGAGTTCACCGTGCCCGCCGACCACGGGCGGGAGTGGCAGGTCGTGGTCGACACCTCCCAACCCCGGCTGCCCGCCCCGGGCACGGGGCCCCGGGTCAAGGCCGGGGACGCCCTCTGGCTCACCGACCGCTCGCTGATGGTGCTGCAACGCCCCGCGTAGGCACCGTTCCCCCGGCCCCGGCCGGGGACGCTCACCTGTTCGGGCCAGCAGCGGGTCTTGGCGGCGGGCTCCCCCGGGTACCTATGGAGCTATGACCCCCGCCGCCGAGCCCGCGCAGCCACGCCCGGCCGCCACCGTCCCCTCCGCCTCGTACCGCCTCCAGCTCCAGCCCGGCTTCACCCTGCGCGACGCCACCGCCGCCGTCCCGTACCTGGCCGCCCTCGGCGTCTCCCACCTGCACCTGTCCCCGCTGCTGGAGGCCGTCCCCGGCTCCACCCACGGCTACGACACCGTCGACCACACCCGCATCAGCGAGCAGCTCGGCGGCGAGCCGGCGCTGCGCGACCTGGCCGCCGCCGCGCACCGCCACGGCCTGCGGCTGATCGCCGACGTGGTGCCCAACCACATGGCCGTACCCGCCCCCGAACGGCTCAACCGGCCGCTGTGGCAGGTGCTGCGCGACGGGCCCGACTCTCCGTACGCGCGCTGGTTCGACATCGACTGGACCGCCCAGCCCGGCCCCGCCGACGCCCCCGGGCGCGGCCGGGTACTGCTGCCGCTGCTCGGCGACCGGCTCGGCGCCGTCCTCGACCGGCTCACCGTGGACGGCGACACCCTGCGCTACCACGAGCACGAACTGCCGCTGCGCCCCGGCACCTCCGGGCTCCCGCTCACCGAACTGCTCGCCCGCCAGTGGTACCGGCTCGCCTGGTGGCGCCTGGCCCGCACCGAGCTCAACTACCGGCGCTTCTTCACCGTCAACGAGCTGATCGCGCTGCGGGCTTGAACCCGCGCCAGATCGAGGACCGGATCGAGGCGGGGGTGGCGCAGGGCGTGGGCCTGGCGCTGCTGGAGGACCTGCACACGGAGGGCGGGGTG
>NZ_JBEZUT010000434.1:0-5841 GCF_040636595.1 Kitasatospora sp. NPDC036755 | reverse complement strand
GGCCACCGTCCGGCTGGCGCGGGCGAGTTCGGCGTAGCTCCAGGCGCCGTCGGCGTCCCGGACGGCCGGCGCGCCGGGGCGAGCGGTGGCGGTGGCGTCCAGCAGGTCGACGACGAGGGCGCCGTCGCCGTCGCCGTCGCCGTCCGGACCGGCCCCGGGCCAGGGGGCCGTCGGGTGCGTGGTGGCGGCGGGGTGCGGCCGCTCCGCCGCTGCCGCGGCGCTCATGCGCACCAGCCCGAGGGATCGGTGATCTCGACCACCGCGCTGGTGCAGCTGTAGCCGGTTCCGCCGCCGACCAGCAGCACCCGGTCGCCGCCGTCCAGTTCGCCGGTCTCCAGCAGCTCGTTCAGGCCGGCGACGTGGTCCCCCGCGCCCAGGTGGCCCACCTCGCGGCAGAACTCCCAGGTGGAGCGCTTCTCGTCGATGCCCAGCCGTTCCAGCTGCCAGCTCATCCGCTGGTGCCCGGTCGCGTTGAGGACCACCCGGGCGATGCGCTCGACCGGGGTGTCGGCCTCGGCCAGCGCGGTCCGGACGGACTCCGCCGCCACCTCCGCGGTGCGCAGTGTCGCGGCCCGCATGTTGCGGTGCTCGCGGAAGTGCTCCTCGGTCCGGGCCCCCAGGTCCACCGGGCGGTCCGCCGCGTCCGGGCCCGGGCGGAACCCGGTGCCCCGGGGGAGCCCCTCCAGCGAGTTGTCCACCCTGGTCACGGTGGAGAGCAGGCGTCCGACGGCGTTCTCGGGGCAGGAGCTCAGCACCAGCGCGGTGCCCCCGTCGCCGTAGACCATGCCCCGTTCGGCGCGCCAGCGGTCGAAGGCCGGCGGTGCGAAGCGGTCGGCGGTGGTCAGCAGCACGGCCTCGTCCCGGCCGGGTTCGCGGGCCCGGAGCTGCCGGGCCGCCAGCTCGATCCCCGACAGTCCGGCGTTGCACTGCTGCAGCAGCTCGAAGGCGGGCACCGCCGGGCCGACGGTGTGCTGCGCCACGTACGCGGCGGACGGCCACAACTCGGCGCCCTGGAACCACAGGTAGCTGTGCAGGACGGTGCCGACCAGGTCCGCCGAGCGGCCCGCCCGGCGCAGTGCGGTGCGGGCCGCCCGGACCGCCATCTGCGGTGCGGCCAGGTCGTCCGGCCCGCCGGCGGTGGCCGCGCTGACCGAGTCGATCCGGTTGACGGCGTGCTCCTCGGCGTCGTAGCGGCCGTCCGCGACCGCCGCCGCGGCGTCCGCGCGGTCGGCCAGCCAGACACCCGTGCCGGCCAGGTACACCTGCTCCCAGCGCATGTCTCTCCGATCTCCGGCCCCGTGGCAGCGCTCTGCCGGGGCGACTGTCGGTGACGATGCTGCCGTTCGCCGCCTGTCGCGCGGTTGCCGTCCACTGGCGCCCGGTCGGTGCGGCGCTGGTGCCCGGCTGACGGCCCGCGGGCGGCCGGCTGACCGGCCGGGGCGGGGCCGCTGACCGCCCACGGGCGGGCGACTGAACGCCCACTGAAGGCCGGCCGCGCCGCGCTCCGGTAGCACCGCGGCTCCGCTGCGGCTCGGCTCCGGCCCCGCTGCGGGCGCCGTGGCACGCCGGTGCCCGGCCCCGCGTGGGCGGGAACCGGGCACCGGGCGGGACCGTGCGCGGGCGGTCAGGGGGTGAGGCGCAGGCGGTCGTGGGCGGCCGCGTCCACGGCTGCCGCCCCGTAGGGCCAGGCGAGGCTGTCGCCCCGGGCCCAGAGCGCGGTCTGGTCCGTGTAGGTGTCCGCGGTGGCGTGGCCGGAGGCGCCGGTCAGGTTGATCCAGCGGGAGCGCTCGAAGTCCCCGAGGTCCACCACCATCCGCATCGAGGGCACCCAGATCACCTCGAACCCCTTGCGCGGGTCCCAGCCGTTGGCCAGGACGGTGTCGGTGCCGCCGCCGACGCCGATCGGGTCGGCGTTCAGCAGCCACTGGAGGGGGGCCGGGCCGGCGGTGCCCAGGGTGGGGCTCTCCAGCGTCAGGGTGTGCAGGGCGCCCCAGCGCCACTTCCGCGGATCGTCGCCGAGCCGCTTGCGCAGGTCGGTGGCCGCCTGCTCCATCGCCCGGCGGAGCATCGCGTCGCGGCCGTGGACGGAGGGGTCGGTGGTGCTCGTCCACCAGAGGCTGTCGGGCTTGTCGAGGAGGCCGCGGACGACGTCGAACCAGTGGCCGCCGCCGTCCGGGTAGGCGTAGCTCTTGACCCCGGCCCGGCTGAGCCGGTCGGTGAACGCCTCCTTCAGCAGTTCGCGCCAGACCGCGTTGAAGTAGGCGGCCGGTGCCGAGTCGGCGCCCTGGGTGTAGTCCCAGCCGCGCAGCAGGGCCTGGGCGGGCTCG
Source organism: Kitasatospora sp. NPDC036755 (assembly GCF_040636595.1). Classification (NCBI taxonomy): domain Bacteria; kingdom Bacillati; phylum Actinomycetota; class Actinomycetes; order Kitasatosporales; family Streptomycetaceae; genus Kitasatospora; species Kitasatospora sp. NPDC036755. The sequence continues at coordinate 3,514 of NZ_JBEZUT010000434.1, read as the reverse complement.
GCCTGGGCGTCGACCTGGACCCGGAGCAGGGCGGGCGCCAGGGTGGCGGCGTTGCCGTTCCAGGTGTCCTGGGTGATCCGCTCCATCGCCGCGACGTCCAGCTTGCCGGCCTGCTCGATCAGTTCGGCGATTCGCCGGCTGCGGTGGCCGGTGCCCCAGTCGCTGCCGATCAGGTGCGGGTAGTCCGGGCCGACGACCGCGTTGTTGGCGGTGACGATGTAGCCCTCCGGCGGGTTGAAGCTGGTGGGCAGCTGGTCGAAGGGCAGGTAGCCGGTCCAGTCGTAGGTGCCGGTCCAACCCGGGACGGGGCGGCGGGCGTCGCCGGCCTTGCGGACCGGGATCCGGCCGGGGGTCTGGTAGCCGATGTTGCCGGCCGTGTCCGCGTAGATCATGTTCTGCACGGGGGAGGCGAAGGCCGCGGCGGCGGCGCGGAAGTCGTTCCAGTCCTTGGCCCGGTCCAGGGCGAAGAGGGCGTCGAGGGTGGGGGCGGGGTCGAGGGCGGTCCACTGCATGGCCACCGCGTAGCCGTCCTGCTCGCCGTGCGGCGGGACGTCCGGTACCCGGCCGTGGTCGGCGACCTCGTCGGCGGACTTGAGGACGTCCGAGATCAGCGGGCCGTGCAGGGTCGAGCGGACGGTCAGGTCGACCGGGCGCCCGCCCGCCACCTTGATGGTCTCCTGGCGGACGGTCAGCGGCAGCTGCTGCCCCTCGTGCTCGTAGCCGGAGCCGCTGACCCGCTCCACGAACAGGTCGGAGTCGGCGGCGCCGAGGTCGGTGAAGCCCCAGGCGATGTCGGCGTTGTGGCCGATCACCACGCCGGGCATGCCGGCGAAGGTGAAGCCGCTGACGTCGTACCCGCAGTCCGGGCCGATCCGGTTGCAGTGCAGGCCGACCTGGTACCAGATGCCGGGCAGCGAGGGCGTCAGGTGGGGGTCGTTCTCCAGCAGCGGCTTGCCGGTGGTGGTGCGACTGCCCGCCACCACCCAGGAGTTGGAGCCGATGCCGGTGCCCTGGGGGCCGAGGACGGCGGCCAGGACGGTGCGCACCTCCGCGCTGTCGGCGAGCGCGGCCGAGGCCGCGGCGGGGACGGGGGGAGAGGTGGGGGCGGCAGGGGCGGCGGTCGGGTCGGCCGCCGGCGTGGCCGTGCCGGCCCGGTCGGGGACGATCGGCGTCCAGCGCTGGTAGTCGTAGGGCGGGAAGAGGTCGTCGGTGGCACCCTCCGGCAGGTCGGCGGGCAGCATCGCGTGCTCGAACTGGTCGATCATGCCGGTGTTCAGGTTCCAGGCCATGGTCTTCAGCCAGGAGACCGAGTCGGCCGGCGTCCACTGCTCGGGGCGGTAGTCGTCGGCGACGAAACCGAGCACGGGGTACTCCACCGACAGCTCGGCGCCCTCGTGCTTCGCCAGGTAGGCGTTGACGCCGTCGGCGAAGGCCCGCAGGTACTCCTGGGTCTGCGGCGACAGCATCGTCACCTCCTGCTCGGCCACCCGGTACCAGCCGAAGGTGCGCGCCACCTTGTCGGTCTGCACCTCGCCGGGGCCGAACATCTCCGCGAGCCGTCCGGCGGTGACGTGCCGTTGGACGTCCATCTGCCAGAACCGGTCCTGCGCCTGGGCGTAGCCCTCGGCGAGGAACAGGTCGTGGGCGGTGTCGGCGTAGATCTGCGGGATGCCGGAGGCGTCGCGGACGATCCGGGCCTCGCCGTGCAGCCCCTGCACGGTGGTGCTGCCGGACAGCTTCGGCATCGAGCGCTGGACCGTCCAGTACGCGTAGCCGGCCAGGCTGCCGGCGGCCACCAGGACCAGGGCGGTGAGGACGGCGGCGGTGCGCCTGGCGATGCGCAGCACGCGGCGGCGCCGGGGGAGCAGCGCGGGCTCGGGCCCGGGGTCCGCGACGGCGACGGCGGCCGGGGCGGTGCCGGGTTCGGCGGAGTCCGCCGCCGGCCGGGGCTCGGCGGCCGGACGCGGATCGTCCGGCGGGGTGGTGTCGGTGTGGACTGTCACGGGGCGGTGCTTCCTTGTCTCGACGGGGTCCGGCCATGGCAAGTGCCGCCGCGCGCGCGGGAAGGCGCGGGCGCGGCGGCGGGGAACGAGCAGGGGGAGAGCGGCGGAGCGCGGCGCCGGGGACGGGGAGCGCGACGGGCACGGAGAAGCCGAGCAGGATGCGCACGACTGCCGGCGGAACGGCGGAACGGTGGTGCGGCGGAACGGTGGTGCGGCAACAGCGGTGATGCGGTGAGCGGCAGGAGGCTCAGCGGGCCAGTCGGGCCGGTCCGCCGCTCCAGGGGCCGTGCGGAGCCGCGCCGGGCGCGGGCGCCGGGGCGGGCGTCCGGCCGACCAGGGCCAGGTGCGGCCGTCCGGGGGCCGGCTCGTGGCGGTACGCGGCCGGGGTGTCGAAGCGCGGGTCGGCGTCGGCCGGCCGGGCGGGGACGGGTCGGGTGAGGTGAGCGGTGTCGTCGGGGCGGGCCCGGACGAGCGGGTCCGGGCGTCCGGCGAGGATCGCCTCCTCGATGCCGCGCAGTTCCGGCCCCGGCAGCAGGCCGAGGTTCTCCATCAGGGTGTGCCGGGCGCGCTGGTAGGCGGCCAGGGCGTCGGCCTGCCGGCAGCCCCGGTAGAGCGCGATCATGAGCAAGGCCCAGAGCCGTTCGCGGTACGGGTGCTCGGTGGTGAGGACGAGCAGGTGGGGCACCAGCCACGCGTGGCCGCCGAGTTGGAGCGCGAGTTCGGCGTGCTCCTCGACCACCGCGAGCCGCAGCTCGGCGAGCCGGGCGCGTTCGACGTCGAGCAGCGGGCCGCTGACGCCGGTGAGCGCGGGGCCCTTCCAGGACGCCAGGGCGGTGGACAGGGTCCGCTCGGCTGCGTCGGGCTGCCCGGCCGACCGCAGCGAACGGGCGTCCGCCACCGACTGCTCGAACCGGCCGAGGTCGTACTGCCGGGGAGCGATGGAGAGCCGGTAGGAGGCGCCGACCCTGGTGAGGAGGCCGCCGGAGGTGCGCGGCGCCCGGTCGGGCTCGAAGAGTCTGCGCAGCTTGGAGATGTACGCCTGTACCAGGTTGGCGCCGTCCGTCACGGTGGCGTCGCCCCAGATGCCGTCGATCAGGTGGTCGCGGCCGACGGGGGAGCCGGCGCGCAGCAGCAGGGCGGCGAGCAGGGCGCGTTGGCGGGGGGCTCCGAGCGGGAGTTCGACGCCGCCGCGCCAGCCGCGGACCTCACCCAGCAGTTCGAAGCCGAGGTCGTCCGGGCAGGTGGTCGGAAGGGGTGGAGTGGTCATGGCAGCCTCCGCCGAGCCTGGACCGTCGGGTGGTGGCTCGGACGCAGTCGAGGGAACTGGTGCGGGGTCGGGGTCCGGGGGGCTTGGCCGGGGAGGGCTGGGCCGGGGTCAGGGACGGGACGTACCCGGTCGGGCCGGACTGCGGTGCCGGGCGGGCCGGCGCCGGTTCACCACTGCCAGCCCATGTCCTCGGTGCTCGCGGTGCCGTGGCCGGTGCCGGCGGCGGTGGTGGGGCCGGCGGCAC
>NZ_JBEZUT010000433.1:0-5856 GCF_040636595.1 Kitasatospora sp. NPDC036755 | reverse complement strand
GTCGCGCCGGTCGGGGCGCCGCCGGTCTGGGCGCCGCCGGTCTGGGCCGGGGCCGCGCCGGTGGCGCCGCCGGTACCGGCCGGGGTGTCCGCGTTGTCCGGCCCGCAGGCGGCGAGCGACAGGGCGGTGGCCGCCGCGAGCGCGGCGACGGTCAGCTTGGTGGTGTACGAACGCATGGTGCGCTTTTCTCCTGGGCGCGCGGCCGCGGCCGTTGCCGGCCTTTGCCCGGTGCGGCGCCGCCCGTCGTGACAGGAAGGGTCGATGACGACATGGGTCCAGCGGGCAAGAAGCCGTCCCCCGATCTGGCTTGCGGTCAGGGACCATACCAGCCATCCGGATTCGCGGCCGGACTGTGGCAGGCCCGTGGCCGCCCCGGGTCCAGCCGGTGAAACAACCCGCCGGTGACCTGCGCCGATCACGTAGATTTCGGGGGTGACGGCCGGTCCCGGGCCCCGTCGCACCCGCACCACACCGGAAGGGCGTACAGCGAGATGAGCGAGGACTCTCTGCGGGAGGAGGTGCTGACCGCTCGGCGGATCGTCGTCAAGGTCGGCTCCTCCTCACTGACCACGGCGGCCGGCGGCCTGGACGCCGACCGCGTCGACGCCCTGGTGGACGCGCTCGCCAAGCTGCGCGCCCGCCCCGAGGCCCCGGAGGTCGTCCTGGTCTCCTCCGGCGCGATCGCCGCCGGACTCGCCCCGCTCGGCCTGGACAGGCGGCCCAAGGACCTGGCCCGCCAGCAGGCCGCCGCCAGCGTCGGCCAGGGACTGCTCGTCGCCCGCTACACCGCCTCCTTCGCCCGCTACGGAGTCCGGGTCGGGCAGGTGCTGCTCACCGCCGAGGACGCCAGCCGGCGCGCCCACTACCGCAACGCCTACCGCACCCTGGACCAGCTGCTGGCGATGGGCGCGATGCCGATCGTCAACGAGAACGACACCGTCGCCACCGCCGAAATCAAGTTCGGCGACAACGACCGGCTCGCCGCCCTGGTCGCCCACCTGGTCCGGGCCGACCTGCTGGTGCTGCTCTCCGACGTCGACGGTCTGTACGACGGCGATCCGGCCCGCCCCGGCACCAGCCGGATCGCCGAGGTGCGCGGCCCGCAGGACCTCGACGGCATCGAGATCGGCAGCGCCGGCAAGGCCGGGGTCGGCACCGGCGGCATGGTCACCAAGGTCGAGGCGGCCCGGATCGCCACCGGCGCGGGCATCCCGGTGGTGCTCACCGCCGCCAGCCACGCCGCCGACGCGCTGGCCGGCCGGCCCACCGGCACGCTCTTCCTGCGCACCGGCAGCCGGACCTCCGACCGGATGCTCTGGCTGGCCCACGCGAGCAGCCCGCGCGGGGCGCTGCACCTGGACGAGGGCGCCGTCCGGGCGGTCGTCTCCGGCGGCGCCTCGCTGCTGCCGGCCGGGGTCACCAAGGTCGACGGGGAGTTCGCCGCGGGTGATCCGGTGGACCTTCTTGGCGAAAACGGCCACATCGTGGCTCGCGGACTGGTCAACTTTGATGCGAGGGAGTTGCCCCGCCTGCTCGGCCGGTCCACCCGCGACCTGGCCCAGGAGTTCGGCGCCGCGTACGAGCGCGAGGTCGTCCACCGCGACGACCTGGTCGTTCTGCGCGGCTGACCGGCCCGGCTTCCCGGCCCGGGGGCCGGCACCGGCCGCCCGGCCGATCGGCGCAGCGCGGACGGCGGGCCGCTCCGTACCCGGAGCGGACCGGCCACCGGCGAGGAGGGGCGCAGCCGTACCCGTCGGCCGAGGGCCGACGGGGCCGGTGGGGACGACAGGACATCGCCGAACAGGAGGCCGCCGGTGGAACGCAGGCGCGAGGGAGCGCTGACCGCAGGGACGGCGGGCCGACGGCTGACCAGCATCGACGGCGGACGCGGGGACGGCCCCGCCGAGCCGGCCGGTCCGCCGACGCAGCGGCCCGGCGGGGTGCGCAGGCTGCGGCCCGACCGCGACCGGGCGGCCCAGCCGCCCACCGTGCCCGAGCAGGCCCGGCTGTGGCACGTGGTGCTGAGCGTGGCCGGGCAGGTCACCCCGCTGTCCGCGCTGCGCGCCTCGCTGGAGCAGCTGGCGCACGACCACTCGTTCTTCCTGACCGCCCGCTACGCGGCCGACCACGCCGAGATCCGCTACTGGGAGCAGGCCCGGGACCTGCACGACGCGGCGGCGATCGCGCTGCGGCTGTGGGGCGAGCACAAGGTCACCGCGAACCTGCCGCCGTGGGAGATCGTCGGGCTGGAGGTGGTCGACCGGGCGACGTACCACAAACGGGTGGCGGAGGGCTTCGGCGATCCGCCACCGCACCTGGGCGGGGTGCACCCGTACTGAGCCGCGGTCGGGCGTGTGCGCGCCGGAGCCGGCGTCACGGCCGCGTCCCGGTCGGACCCGGCGTCCCGGTCGGACCCGGCGGCCCGGGCGGGCACGGCATCCTGGTCGGGCACGGCATTCCGGCCGGGTACGGCGTCTCACCGGGCGAAATGCCGCCCGGGCGGGGCGGGGGCAGTCGCTACCCTTGGCGGCATGACCAGCGACCTCGCCACCGCCGACAGCCCCGTCCTCGCCGTAGCGCGCCGAGCCCGGGAGGCCGCCGCCCTGCTCGCCCCGCTGCCGCGCGGCGCGAAGGACGCCGCGCTGCTGGCGGTCGCCGACGCCCTGGTGGCCCGCAGCGCCGAGATCGTCGCGGCCAACGCCGAGGACGTGGAGCGGGCCCGGGCGGCCGACACGGCCGAGTCGGTGATCGACCGGCTGACCCTGACCGACGAGCGGATCGCCGCGATCGCCTCCGACGTGCGCGACGTGGCCGGCCTGCCCGACCCGGTCGGCGAGGTGGTGCGCGGCTACACCCTGCCCAACGGCCTGGACGTGCGGCAGGTCCGGGTGCCGCTCGGCGTGGTCGGCATCATCTACGAGGCCCGCCCGAACGTCACCGCCGACGCCGCCGCGCTCTGCCTCAAGTCCGGCAACGCGGTGCTGCTGCGCGGCTCCGCCTCGGCCTACCGTTCCAACACCGCGCTGGTCGCCGTCCTGCGCGACGCCGTCGCCGCGGCCGGGCTGCCCGCCGACGCGGTCCAGCTGGTGCCGGGGGAGAGCCGGGACTCGGTCCAGGAGCTGATGCGCGCCCGCGGCTACGTGGACGTGCTGATCCCGCGCGGCGGCGCCTCGCTGATCCGCGCCGTGGTCGAGGGCTCGACCGTCCCGGTGATCGAGACCGGCACCGGCAACTGCCACGTCTACGTGGACGCCGAGACCGACCTGGCGATGGCCGTCGGCATCCTGCTGAACTCCAAGGCCCAGCGGGTCAGCGTCTGCAACGCGGCCGAGACGCTGCTGGTCCACCAGGACGTCGCGGAGGCCTTCCTGCCGCTCGCGCTGGCGGCCCTCGCCGAGGCCGGGGTGACGGTGCACGGCGACGAGGCGGTGCTGAAGGCCGCCGAGGGCGGCCCGGCCACCGTGGTGCCGGCCACCGACGAGGACTGGGGCGCCGAGTACCTCTCGCTGGACCTGGCCGCGGCCGTGGTGCCCTCGCTGGACGCCGCCGTCGATCACATCCGCCGCTGGTCCTCCGGCCACACCGAGGCGATCGTCACCACCTCGCAGGCCGCCGCCCGCCGCTTCACCCGGTTGGTGGACTCCACCACGGTGACCGTCAACGCCTCCACCCGCTTCACCGACGGCGGCGAATTCGGCTTCGGCGCGGAGATCGGCATCTCCACCCAGAAGCTGCACGCCCGCGGCCCGATGGGCCTGCCGGAGCTGACCAGCACCAAGTACATCGTCACTGGTGACGGGCACGTCCGCGGCGAGGCGACGCAGACCGTGGGCGGGGGCGCGGACGGGCGCTGACCGCGCTCCGAGGGGCGGCCGTCACACGTGTGACGGACCAACTGCCGGGAGCCACAGACAAATCGCCCGGCCGGTAATACGCTGAATCCGTGGCTGAGGATGTGGGGGGCTTCCCGTACCCCGACGGCGCCGACCACGGTGGTGCGGACGACGAGTTCGCCACCGTGGTCTTCGATGAGGCCTTCGTCCGGTCCGCCGCCGTGCACGAGCCGACCGCCAAGGAGCGGCAACTCGCCGCCGCCGAGGCCCGGTTCGAGCCGGAGACCGCGGGTCCGGGCTGGGGCCGTGACGTCCCGGCCGGGGAGGGGCTGCCGCTGGAGCTGCGCCCCTACCCGAGCGGACTGGACGCGGACCACCTCTACCCCGACCCGTGGTCGGGGCCGGGCCGGGCGGCCGACCGCCGGGTCCGGCGGCGGTGGCGACGAGGCTACGACCCGGTGCGCGCCGACGGGCGGTACGTGGCTCAGCAGCGCTGGCACCGGCCGGTGGCCTGGGTGCTCGCCGTGATCATGGGCGTGAGCCTGGTGGCGGTCGCGGTCGCGGCGGTCTACCAGGGCGTGGGCGGCTCCTCGGGGGCGCCCCGGCGCCCCGAGTCCGGCAGCAGCAGCGTCGGGGCCGACCCGGGGCAGGCGCCGGCGGAGCCGCCGCTGGTGGTCACGGCGCCGGCGGGCTAGCGCGGTCCGGCCGGTCCGGCCGGTGCGGGTGCGGGCGGGTCGGAGGGGCGGGCGCGGGCGCTTCCGGGCGCGGGCGTACGCCCCGGAGCGGTGGTCACGGAGCGTCCCCGGGAATGTGCGCCCGGACCCTCGTGGCGGCGCTGGTGTCCGCCTACCCTGGTGGTGTGGGTGACCCGCGAGAGCCTCCTGAGGGTACGCCCCAGGACGGCTCCGGCAACGAGGACGAATTCCGGTCCGTCGTGTTCGACGAATCGTTCGTGCGGGCTGCCCGCATCCAGGAACTGTCCGCCCGGGAGCGGCTCGCGGGCTCCTTCGGCAAGGCCACCCGGCCGCGGGTGCGGCTCGGCCCGCTGGGCACCGTCCCGCGCCAGGCGCTCCTGCTGCTGCTGCTCGTCCTGCTGGCCTTCGGGACCGCGGTGTACTTCGGGGTGAGCTCGCCGAAGGGCGCCGCGGTGCGGCCCGAGGGCAGCCAAGTGACCGTCAGCCTGGTCGCGTTGAGCCCGTCCTCGGCCGTCCACCCGGTCGCCGATCCGGCGAACCCCTTCGCCGCGCTGCCGCCCGGCTACGCGGACGGCACGGTCGGGCTGAACACCCCGACCGGGGCCGCCACCGGGCACTTCAGCCGGGTCGAGGTGGGCAAGGCGCTCGACACCGTCCAGCGCTACCTGGTCGCCTCCTCGCTCTCCCCGGCCGCGCTGGTCCAGGGCGCCACCGCGGGCGTCCGGGACTTCGTCACACCCGGTGAGCAGGCGGAGTTCGACGCGAGCGTGGCCCAACCGGTGGACGACCGCCACCACGCGGTGACCGGCTGGATCGTCCGCTTCGACCCGACGCGGGTCGCGCTGGCCTCGAACACCGTGAAGGTGGTCGGCGCGATGCGGATCGACGAGGCGGACGGCGGGACCCTGCGGATCACCACCGACCACACCTTCGTCTACGCGCTGAAGCCGGCCGGGGCCCCGGCTGGAGCGCCGGTCACCCTGGAGACCGTGCGGCGGCAGCTGACCTTCGAGTTCGACCGGGTGGACCTGGCCTCGGGGCAGCTGCGGCTGGTGGACTCGGTGGTGCAGGCCGGGCCGGAGCCCTGCGGCACCTCGATGGCGGGCTTCCTGCAGCCGGTGCTGGCCACCGCGCAGGGCACGGAGGTCGCGCCGCCGACGCCGGTCGACCCCGGCAACCACGCCCGGCCGGGCTGGCAGGTGTGCGAGGTGATGGCGGGCTGAGGCGCCGGGGCAGAGCTATAACTACGGCGCGGCCTGCGTCGTCGCCCTGGTGCTGTTCGGCATCTCGATGGCCGTCACCTCGATCCTGCTCCGCCGCCGCTCCGG
>NZ_JBEZUT010000432.1:0-5861 GCF_040636595.1 Kitasatospora sp. NPDC036755 | reverse complement strand
GCACGACGGGGACCGCACCGTCCGGACCGGCAGCAGCACCGAGGAGTACCGCAGCACCGGGCCCGAGGGGCCGTACCGGCGGACGCTGAGCTTCATCACCGCCCCGCCCGGGGACACCGCGAGACCGTCCGAGAACACCGGCGGACCCTCCGAGGGCACCGCGGGACCGACCGGCACCACCGGGGTGAGCGGAGCATGAACGTGGCCACCCGGACCCTGACCCAGGCGCTGCGCCGGCTGAACTTCACCTTCACCGCCGACGGCAGCCACGCCGCCTGCCTCGCCTCCACCGCCGACAGCGGCTGGTACGTGGAGAGCTGGCGACTTCCGCAGGACGGCGAACCGGCCGCGCCGACCGCGCTCCCGCTGCCCGGCAACCGCGCGGAGAGCCCGCGCTCGCAGGTGGTCCCGCTGCCCGACGGCTCGGTGCTGGCCTGCCGGCACGACGCCGACCGGCACGACCTGGTCCACCTCTCCCACGGCGAAAACGGCACCCTGGAAGAGCAGTTGGGCGTACTGCGGATGGCCGGACTGCGGGTACTGCCGCTCCCGGCGCACCCCGGGGCCGGCCCGCGGACGCCGGTGGCGGTCGCGCTCGGCAGCGACACCCGCCCGGCGACCACCGTCTGGCTGGTGCGCACGGACGGCAGCGAGCCCGAACCGGTCGCCGAGATCCCGGGGTTGCACGGCGGCGGCACCTGGCTGGACCGCACCGGCACGCTGCTCGCGCTGGACCGGGTGAGCGCGGGCCTGGTCCGCAGCGTGGTGCTCGACCTGCGCGACGGAACCACCGGCCCGCTGCTGGAGATCGGCCCGCGGAGCAACGACCGCCTGGTGCTCTTCGACCCGGACAGCCGCTTCGCGATGGTGCGCAGCGACGCGCCCGGCACCGACCGGCTCGGCTGGGGCGTCCTCGGCGCCGGGGAGCCGCTGCGGTTCCCGGAGTGCCTGCACGTCGCGGGCACGCTCCTGCGGCCGGTCGCGCTGCGGGTGGCCGCGGACGGCCCCCGGGTCGCGGTGCAGATCGACCACGGCGCGGGTTCGGCGCTGGCCCTGTGGCGGCCCTCCGCCGGGCGGCTGGACCCGCTGCCGGTGCCACCCGGCCGGCTCGGCGCGGTCGGGCACTGGGGTGCGGCGGGGCTGCGGCTGCCGTACTCCTCGCCTGACCACCCGACCGCGCTGGCCACCCTCGATGTCGACGCGCTGCTGGCGCACGGCCCGCTCCCGGCCGCCTCGGCGCCGGCTCCGCTGCCCCTGCAACTCGCCCCGCTGGCCTCGGGGTTGCCCGGACCGGGGCGGGACGCCGCCCCGCCCTGGCAGCCCGGCGGAGTCCGCCCGGTGCGGACCGTGCCGCCCGGCTGGCGGCTCGACGGCAGCACCCCGCCCGGGGACGGCGGTCGCTGGCAGCCCGCGCAGAGCCTCGAACTCGCCGGCCCGGCGGGCCCGTTGGAGGCCGTGGTGTACGGCGGGGACGCCTGGCTGAGCAGCCCGCACCTGGTGCTGGCGCTGCACGGCGGCCCGGCGGACGCCTGGCGGCTGGAGTTCGACCCGGCGCTGCAGCGGATGGCCGCCGAGGGCCTGGCGGTCGTCGCCCCGAACCAGCGCGGCTCCACCGGCTACGGCGTGCCGCACGCGCTGGCCATCCGGGGCGCCTGGGGCGGTCCCGACCTGGAGGACGTCCTGCACCTGCTGGACGGCATCGCGGGCCAGCGCGCCGCCCTCGGCCTGGAGCCGCCGGCCCTCTTCGGGGTCAGCTACGGCGCCTTCCTGGCGCTGCTCGCGGCCGCGCACGCCCCGGCCGAACAGGTGTCCCGCTGCGCGGTGGTCGCGCCGTTCCTCTCCGGCGCCCGGCTGCTGGCCGAGGCGGCGTCCCCCGTGGCGGCGCTGACCGCCCGGCTGGGCGGCGGCGAGCCGATCGCCGACCCCCGCGGACCGCGCGACGTGCTGCAACTGGCGCACCGGCTGAGCGCGCCGCTGCTGGTGGTGCACGGCAACCGGGACGAGGTCGTGCCGGTGAGCCAGTCCCGTTCGCTGCGGCACGAACTGCTGCGGATCGGCCGGGTCGAGGGCGAGGACTTCCGGTACGTCGAGGCGGCCGGCTCCGGGCACGAGGTGCTCGCCGACGAGGGCGCCGCCGTGCTGCACGAGCTGCTGGCCACGTTCCTGCGGACCGGCCGTCCGGGCTGATCCGGCCAGATCCACACGTCGCGCCCTGGGCGATCCGGGTGAACTCACCGCGGGTGGGCGCCAGTTGCCGACCTTGGTACGGACCAATCCGCCGCCCTCCCCGGCCGCGGTGCCCCAGGGGCGACCCGCCGTCCGGGCACCGCCGCCGAGGAGCGGATCGAACGGGCCCCCTCCGCCCGCCCGGCGCACCGGTGTTCGTCCCGCACCGCATCGGCTCCGTGCCGCGGGCGGACCGGGCGCCGCCGCCGCACCGCCGCGAGCCGGGCGGCCGCCGGCCCGGTTCCGGGCCCCGGACCGGCCCGGACTCGCGTCACGATCTCGATAGGATCTCGTCCGTCCCGGCCGTTATGGTGGCCGGGGCACGGGCCGCGATCACCGGCTACGGGCGCGTACCGAGCGCCCGATCGGGGACCCGACCGTGCGCCACCGGCGCCGGCCGGGCGCCGATGACCCGCACCCTCCGCACGGAAAAGACGATTCTCATGTCCGACACCCTCACCGACACCACCGGACCCGCGGTTACCGGGACCGACGCCGACGAGAAGACGGCCAAGGACACCGCGGCACACGGCCGTCACCGCGGTGGCTCCGCCTCCGACGACAGCCCGGAGACCGACGCACACGGCCGCCACCGCGCGGCCGGCGCGCTGGGCTGACCGCACCGGCACCCGCACGCGGGACGCCGACGCACCGCGCGGCGACACCGCACCCGAGGGCTCGCAGGGGACACACTCCCCCTGCGGGCCCTCAGTCCATCGCGACGACCGTCCGCAGCGCCTCGCCGCTCCGCATCTGCGCGATCGCCTCGTTGACCTCCCCGAGCCCCACCCGGTGGGTGACCATGCCGTCGAGGTCGATCCGCCCGGCCCGCCAGAGGTCCACGACCAGCCCGATGGTGCGCGAGACGGTGGCCCCTCCGTACAGCGAGGGCAGCAGCCGCTTCTCGTTGAAGAACAGCTCTCCCATGGTGAACTGCGCCAGGTCGTCCTGCGCGCCCGCGCCGATGACGACCACCGCGCCGCCGCGCCGGGCGGCCTCGTAGCCGGCCCGGACGGTGGCCGCGCGCCCGACCGCCTCGAAGACGTGATCGAAGCCGCCACCGGGCAGCTTCTTGGCCACCGCCTTGAGCTCCTCGGGCGCGATCGCCTCGGTGGCGCCGAACGCCAGGGCGCGCTCGCGGCGCGAGGCCACCGGGTCGACGACGGTGATCCGGCCGGCGCCGCAGACCCGGGCGCCCTGCACGGTGGCCACCCCGACCCCGCCCGCCCCGATCACCGCGACGGAGGCGCCGGGTTCGACCCGGGCGGTGTTCACCGCGGCGCCGACGCCCGTGGTCACCCCGCAGCCGATCAGCGCGGCGGCCTCGTAGGGGAGGTCGTCGGGCACCTTGATGACGGCGTTCGCCGCGACCACGACCTCCTCGGCGAAGGCCCCGGTGCCGTAGAAGCCGGAGGCGCTCAGCCCGCCCTCGGCGATCCGGAAGCCCGGGGCGCCGAGGCTGCGCAGGCTGGCGACGCACAGGTGACCGCGGTCCCGGCGGCAGTGCTCGCAGTGGCCGCACGGGGCCATCCAGCAGAGCACCACGCGGTCGCCGGCGGCGAGTCCGGTGACGCCCTCGCCGATCTCCAGCACGTCCCCGGCGCCCTCGTGCCCGGGGACGAACGGCGCGGGCTGCGGCAGGACGCCGCTCATCGCGGAGAGGTCCGAGTGGCAGAGGCTGGCGGCCCGCATCCGGACCCGTACGGTCCCCGGCCCGAAGCCCACGGCCGTCACGTCCGAGCGGACGTCGAGGGTCTCCTGGCCGGTCTCGTACAGGACGGCTGCGCGCATGGTGCTGCTCCCGGGGTGCCTGGTGTGCCTGGTGGGCCTCGGATCGGCGGTCGCGCCGATTCTGGCACGGGCGCCGGGGCGCGACTAGAACGCGTTCCACAACAACGGGGCGGAAGAACCGGCAGAACCGCCGGATGACCGCCCGCCGCCGCCCGGCGGTCGGACGCCCCGGCCCCGCCGCCCCCGCTACCGTCGAGTAGGGTCCCTGCACGTCCGCCCGCGTCCCGACCCCCGACGTCCCGACCGGCCCGCCCCACCCCGAGGAGCACCGCATGTCCGACCTGCTGCCGATCGCCGAGCCGGCGCCCGAGGTGCTGGCGGCGTTCGAGGGCGCCACCGGGTTCATGCCGGTGGACGAGGGGCTCGCGCTGTACGCGGCCGCGGTGGCCGCGGCGCGCGGCACCGGGCTGCCGGTGCTGGAGATCGGAACCTACTGCGGCCGCTCGGCGATCCTGCTCGCGGCGGCGGCCCGGGAGGCCGGGACGGTCGCCCTGACCGTCGACCACCACCGCGGCTCGGAGGAGCAGCAGCCCGGCTGGGAGTACCACGACCCGACGCTGGTCGACCCCGAGGTCGGACAGATGGACACCCTGCCCCTGTTCCGCCGCACGCTGCACGCCGCCGGGCTGGAGGAGCACGTGGTGGCACTGGTCGGCCGCTCCCCGCGGATCGCCGCGCTGTGGGGACGCCCGCTGGGCCTGGTGTTCATCGACGGGGGGCACACCGACGAGCACGCGACCGGCGACTACGAGGGCTGGGTGCCGCACCTGGCGCCGGAGGGCCTGCTGGTGGTGCACGACGTCTTCCCGGACCCGGCGGACGGCGGCCAGGCCCCGTACCGGGTGTACCTGCGGGCCCTGGCCGAGGGCTTCGAGGAGGTCTCGGTGACCGGCTCCCTGCGGGTGCTGCGCCGCGCCGCCCGGTAGCCCGCTCCTCCCCCCGCGCCCCGGCACCCGCCGGCTCCCGCCGCCCGCCCGGCGGCCCCCGCGCACCGTTCGCACCCACCGCCCCGCACCGATGCTCTAACGTCGTGCCGGGGCTGTCGGGCGGGGGTTCGAACGGTACGGTGGCCGCGCAGCACCAGGCAGAACGCAGGGCATCGGCGGACGGTGGGGGCCAGCAGCGACATGACGGACCAGCAGAACAGCGCTCCGGCGGTCTGGGACCCCACCGCGCGCGGCGGAGCCGGCGGCTGGGTGCGCGGCCCGCAGCCCCCGTCCGACACCCGGTCCGCCCCCGAGGCGCCCGTCACCCCAACGCCCCAGCCGCCCGCCACGGCCCAGCCGCCCGCTCCCGGCGCCGTCGGCGACCAGGGCCCGCCGCTGGGCGCCCGCCCGTACCTGGCCTCCTCGCCCGGCTACGACCCGCCGACCGCCCCGCTGTTCCCCGGCGTCACCCCGCCGCCTCCGGCCGCCCCGCCGGCGCCGTTCCCCTCTCCCGGGGGCCCGCAGGCCCGGGCGCCGCAGCCGGCCCCCGGCCAGGACTACCTCCTGAAGCCGCCCGCCGCCCCGCCGCAGCCCCCGTACGCCGCCCAGCCCTCCTTCGGCGCCCAGCCCCCGTACGGCACCCCGGGCCCGTACGGCGCCCCGGGCCCGTACGGCGCCCAGCCCGACCGTCCGGCCGGCTACGAGGAGGACGAGGACCGGCCGACCAACCGCAAGGCCCCGCTGCTGATCGGCTTCGCCGTGCTGCTGGTGCTGGCGATCGGCGGCGGCCTGCTGTTCGCCGTCCAGGGGGGCGACGACAAGGACGGCCAGGCCGCGCCCGCCCCGGCCTCCGCCCCGGCGACCGGCGCGGACAACCCGCCGCCCGCCCCCGCGCCCACGGGTGCGGACGGCGCGCCG
>NZ_JBEZUT010000431.1:0-5866 GCF_040636595.1 Kitasatospora sp. NPDC036755 | reverse complement strand
GTCGGCGGGGGCCGCGGGGGCGGGCGGGCTCGCGGATCCGGCGGGGCTCGCGGGCATGGCCGGGCTCGCGGGCTCGGCGCTGCTCATGGGCTCGGCCGGGCTCGCGGGCTCGGCGCTGCTCATGGGCTCGGCCGGGCTCGCGGGCTCGGCGGTGTCCTTGCGGAAGTCCACCCGGGGATCCTGACCGGCCGTCGGCGCCGGGGCCGTGGGCGCTGCCGCCGCGGTCACGCCCTGCTCCCCGTCCGCTCCCGGGCGCCCGTCCGTGCCCGGATCCTCGGCCATGCCCGGGTCCGCACCCTCGCCCGCGACCGCGGGCGACTCCGGCCCCGGGACGGACGGCTCGGACTCGGACTTGGACACGGGACTCCCCCAACCCACCGGAACGGGCATCAGCTCGGCGCTCGGCACCATGGCTCGGACCCGAACGGGCCCGATCTGAACGGTCGCGCGACTTTACCCGATCTTTCCGAACACCTGCCCGGCCTCCCCGGCCCGTCCCCGGCCTCCGGGCCCCGGACTCGGTCGCGGGCTCAGCCCCGGGCCAGGACCTCGCCGTGCAACATCGAGAACCAGCCGTCCCCGGCGGCGCTCCACTCCCGCCAGCCGTCCGCGACCCGGTCCAGCTCGTCGCGCTCCGCGAAGCCCCGCTCGACCGCCGTCCGGCCCAGCGCGGTGCCCGTCACCCGGTCCGCCCACATCCCGCCCCACCAGGCGCGCTGCTCGGGCGTCGCGAACGTCCAGGTGGAGGCGCTCGTGGTGACCTCGGCGAAGCCCGCCGCGCGGGCCCAGGACAGCAGCCGCCGGCCGGCGTCCGGTTCCCCGCCGTTGGCGCGGGCGGTCCGCCGGTACAGCTCCAGCCAGCGGTCCAGCGCGGGCACCTCGGGGAACCAGGTCATCGAGGCGTAGTCGACGTCGCGGACCGCGACCACCCCGCCCGGCGCCGTCACCCGCCGCAGCTCGCGCAGCGCGGCCACCGGATCGGCCACGTGCTGGAGCACCTGGTGGGCGTGGACCACGTCGAACTCGCCGTCCCGGTAGGGCAGTCGGTGCACATCGGCGCGCTCGAGGACGACGTTGGACAGGCCTCGCCCGGCGACATGCCCGGCGGCCTGCTCCAGCACCTCGGCGGAGGTGTCCACCGCGACCACCCGCCCCTGCGGGCCGACCAGCCCGGCCAGGTCGGCGGTGATCGTGCCGGGGCCGCAGCCGACGTCCAACAGGGCCTGTCCGGGCCGCAGTTCGGGCAGCAGGTAGCCGGCCGAGTCGGCGGCGGTGCGGGAGCGGTGCGAGCGCAGTACGGCCTCCTGGTGGCCGTGGGTGTAGACGGCGGCGGGCTGCGGTCCGGTCATGGGGTCCCCCCTGGGCGCGGTCGACCGCGGTGCTCCGCGGCGCCTCCGACGCTACTCCCCGTCCCGCATGACGAGAAGATCCGTCTCAGGATGCGGCCCGGGTGGAGCCCGGCCGGACCCGGCCGCCGTACCGTGGAGACGCCCCCGACAGAACGGTCTCCGCCCATGCCCGGCCCGCGCCCCCACGTCCTGCTGAGCGCCGCCGTCTCGCTCGACGGCCACCTCGACGACGCCTCCCCCGAGCGGCTGCTGCTCTCCAACGCCGCCGACTTCGACCGGGTCGACGAGGAGCGCGCCGCCGCCGACGCGATCCTGGTCGGCGGCAACACCCTGCGCACCGACAACCCGCGGCTGCTGGTCAACGACCCCGGGCGCCGGGCCGCCCGGCTGGCGGCCGGCAAGCCCGAGCACCCGCTGAAGGTGACGCTCAGCGCGAGCGGCGATCTCGACGCCGGCCTGCGGTTCTGGCACACCGGCGGCGCCCGGCTCGCCTACACCACGGACGCCGGGGCGGCGGTGCTGCGCCCCCGGCTGGACGGGCGGGCCGACGTGGTCGCGCTGGGCGGGACGGTGGACCTCGGCGCGGTGCTGGACGACCTCGGCGCCCGCGGGGTGCGCCGGCTGATGGTCGAGGGCGGCGGCGCCGTGCACACCCAGTTCCTGGCCCTGGGCCTGGCGGACGAGCTCCAACTCGCCGTCGCCCCCCTGCTGGTGGGCCAGGCCGAGGCGCCCCGCTTCGTCCGCCCGGCCGCGTTCCCGGGCGGCCCGACCCGGCGGATGCGACTGCTGGAGGCACGTACCGTGGGCGACGTCGTCCTGCTCAGGTACGCCCCGAAGGAGCCCGCGCCGTGACCCAGTCCGCGTCCACCGACCTCGACCACCTGCGCCGGGCCGTCGAACTCTCCCGCCGCTGCCCGCCGTCCGAAACGGCCTTCTCGGTCGGCGCGGTGGTCGTCGGCGCCGACGGCATGGTGCTGGCCGAGGGCTACAGCCGGGAGGCGGACCCGCACGACCACGCCGAGGAGGCCGCACTGGCCAAGCTCCCGGCGGACGACCCGCGGCTGCGCGGGGCCACCGTCTACAGCTCGCTGGAGCCCTGCGGGCAGCGCGCCTCGCGGCCGGTGCCGTGCGCCCGGCTGCTCGTCGCGGCGGGCGTGCCGCGGGTGGTGGTGGCCTGGCGCGAGCCGGACCTGTTCGTCACCGACTGCCAGGGCACCGCGCTGCTGACGGCAGCCGGGGTCGAGGTGGTGGAGCTGGCCGAGCTGGCCGAGGAGGCCCGCGCGGTCAACGCCCATCTGCTCGATTGATCTTTTGTATCATCTAGAAACAAAGAGCTCGCATTCTCCGGCTCTCCCGCCGGCACACCCCGAGGAGCCGCCCCATGCCCGCCACCCCCGTCCGGCTGACCGCCCGCGCCGTCCTCCTGGACATGGACGGCACCCTGGTCGACTCCGACGCCGTGATCGAGCGCTGCTGGAACCGCTGGGCCGAGCGGCACGGCCTGGACCCGGCCGAGGTGCTCTCCGTCGCGCACGGCCGCCAGGGCCATTCGACCATGGCCGCGCTGCTGCCCGAACGCCCGGTCGAGCTCAACCTGGCCGACAACGAGCGGATGCTCGCCGAGGAGCGCGCCGACACCGAGGGCGTCGTCCCGGTGCCCGGCGCCGCCGCCTTCCTCGCCTCGCTGGCCGGCCTCCCGCACGCCCTGGTCACCTCCGCCGACCAGCCGCTCGCCCGGGTCCGGATGGCCGCCGCGGACCTCCCGCTGCCGCCCGTCCTGGTCACCGCCGAGTCCGTCGGCGCCAGCAAGCCCGACCCCGAGGGCTTCCTCAAGGGCGCCGCCGCCCTCGGCTTCGCCCCCGCCGACTGCCTCGCCTTCGAGGACTCCGGCGCCGGCATCGCCGCCGCCAAGGCCGCCGGCGTCCGCGTCGTCGGCATCGGCCCGCGCGCCCTGTCCCACCACCCGGACGCCCACGCCGACACCCTCACCCCCGTCACCGTCACCGCCACCCCCGACGGCCTCCTCACCGTCACCATCGGCTGACCCCGGAAACACCGGACCGCCCGGGCCCGCGACGACCACGGGGCCCGGGCGGTCCGGCGACGCACCACCGGCCAGACGTTGCAGCGGCACCTCCGCCACTCCGCTGCGACCTGCGGAAACGCTGCCCCTGACGGCCCAAGTCAGCACGGGGTCAGCACGGTGAATCGAACTCGCGGCCAGCCCTCAGTAGCGGTAACGGGCGGCCAGAACGATGATCTCCCGGTCCGTCACCAAGTAGACGAGGCGGTGCTCATCGTCGATCCGCCGCGACCAGGCCCCGGGCAAGTGGTACTTCAGCGGCTCGGGCTTGCCGATGCCGGTGAACGGGTCGCGCAGCACGTCCTCGATGAGCTTGTTGATGCGGGCGAGCATCTTGCGGTCGCTCTTGAGCCAGGAGGTGTAGTCCTCACAGCCGGTCTCCTCGAAGACGAGCCTCACGCGGCACCCTTCTCGCCATCCGCCGCGTCAGGGTCGATGAGCTCAGGTCGAAGACCAGCGCCAAGTCAGCACGGAAAAGGGATCGGGGCCCGCCTCAAGGGAGGCGGGCCCCGTCCGACCTGCGCATGTGACAGATCGATCCATCTCAAAGCAATCAAACGATCACACGTTGAAGCGGAACTCCACGACGTCGCCGTCCTGCATGACGTATTCCTTGCCCTCGATGCGGGCCTTGCCCTTGGCGCGGGCGTCGGCGATGGAGCCGGTCTCGACCAGGTCGGCGAAGGAGATCACCTCGGCCTTGATGAAGCCCTTCTGGAAGTCGGTGTGGATGACTCCGGCGGCCTCGGGGGCGGTGGCGCCCTTCTTGATGGTCCAGGCGCGGGTTTCCTTGGGGCCGGCCGTCAGGTAGGTCTGGAGGCCGAGGGTGGCGAAGCCGACCCGGGCGAGGGTGGCCAGGCCGGGCTCCTCCTGGCCCATGGACTGGAGGAGCTCCAGGGCCTCGGCGTCGTCCAGCTCGATCAGCTCGGACTCGATCTTGGCGTTCAGGAAGATCGCCTCGGCCGGGGCGACCAGCTCGCGCTGGGCGTTCTTGAAGTCCTCGTCGGCCAGCTCGTCCTCGTCCACGTTGAAGACGTAGAGGAAGGGCTTGGCGGTCAGCAGGTGCAGCTCGCGGATCGGGGCGGTGTCGAAGCCGGCCTCGAAGAGGGTCTTGCCGGTCTCCAGGATCGCCTGGGCCGCCTCGGCGGCGGCCAGCACGGGGGCGGTGTCCTTCTTGAGGCGCGCCTCCTTCTGGAGCCGCGGCAGGACCTTCTCGATGGTCTGGAGGTCGGCCAGGATCAGCTCGGTGTGGATGGTCTCGATGTCGTCCTTGGGCGACACCTTGCCGTCCACGTGCACCACGTCCGGGTCCGTGAAGGCGCGCACGACCTGGCAGATCGCGTCCGACTCGCGGATGTTGGCGAGGAACTTGTTGCCCAGGCCCTCGCCCTCGCTGGCGCCGCGCACGATGCCGGCGATGTCGACGAAGTCGACGGTGGCCGGGAGGATGCGCTGGGAGCCGAAGATCTCGGCGAGCTTGGCCAGCCGCTCGTCCGGGACACCGACCACGCCGACGTTCGGCTCGATGGTGGCGAACGGGTAGTTGGCCGCCAGCACGTCGTTCTTGGTCAGGGCGTTGAACAGGGTCGACTTGCCGACGTTCGGCAGGCCGACGATTCCGATCGTGAGCGACATGAAGCGCAGTCCCGTGGGCTTGGAGGAGTTGGGTCGGCACCGTACGGGCCGACCCCCAAGTCTACGGGCAGCCCCCGCTCCGCCTCACTCCTCGGTCGCCGCCGTCCGGGGCTCCAGGAACTCCAGCCGGTTGCCCAGCTTGTCGTCGGCGTAGAAGCGCCGGTGGCCGGGCAGGTTGTCGTCCCAGGTCACCGGGTGGCCGTGGGCGGCGAGGCGGTCGGCGAGCGCGTCCAGGGAGCGGACCAGGATGCCCGGGTGCCCCTTGCGGGACGGGCGGAAGTCCGGCGCCACGCCCAGGTGCACCTCGACCCCGCCGCCGCGGAACCAGCAGCCGCCGCGGGCGGCCAGCACCGGCGGCTTCGCCAGTTCGGTCATGCCGAGCACGCCGGACCAGAACGCGCGGCACTCGTCCTCGGCGCCGGCCGGGATGTCGAGCTGGACGTGGTCGAGCCGCTCGAAGGTGAAATCGGTCATGTTCTTCCCCCGTGACGGGCCCCGCGGACGGGCCCGGTGATCGCCGAGTGTCGGCTCGGCCCGCAGGTCAGCCGACCTGAGTGACGATCACATCACTACTCCGTCCGGAGACACGGGGCAAGACCTGAACGGTCCATTACACAGTGTGGCGATGATCGGACCGTACGTTGGGCGGGTGGAGCAGAGCATCCGTACCCAGCCGCCAGGGCCCAGACGCCGTCCGCCGACCGGCGCGGCCGCAGCCTCCGTCCCCGGCCCAGGCCGGGCTCCCGAGACCGCCGGAGCCCCCGCCGCACCCGCCCCCGCCTCCCGGCTGCGCCCGGTG
>NZ_JBEZUT010000430.1:0-5914 GCF_040636595.1 Kitasatospora sp. NPDC036755 | reverse complement strand
TACGGACAGGGCCGCCCGCAGGGCCGGCGAGCCCGGCGCGGCTGGGCACGCAGTGGGCTGCCGTTGCCGCGGCACGTCACGCGGCCCGGGCGGCGGCGGGGGTTCCCGTCAGGCGCTGATCAGACCGAACAGGTGGTTGGCGGCTGCTCCGGGGGTGTCGCCGTAGAAGAACTCCGCGAGGGCCTCGTGGAACTCGAAGCGGTCCAGGGCGCCCGAGCCGTCCAGGTCCAGGGCGGCGAAGACCCTGCCGCACTCGTCGAAGGGGAGGTTGGCCGCCAGGCCGAAGACCTGCTCGAACTCCGACTGGTCGATCACCCCGTTCCCGTCGAGGTCGGCGAGGTCGAAGTAGCACTCGGCCACCGGCTGGATCTGCTGCGGGTACAGGCCGGGGTCGGCCAGGGCCCGCCGAAACCCCTCCGTCAGCTCCGGCAGGCCGATCCTGCCGTCGCCGTCCTGGTCCTGCGGCGCGAGGACCCGGGCCCAGAACGCGTCCAGCCCCTCCCGCAGCCGCTGCGCGGCCGCGCAGTGCGACACGTCGCCGCAGGCCGCGATGAACCGCTCGCCCATCAGCAGGACGTCCTGGCGGGAGATGACGCCGTCGCCGTCGGCGTCGGCACCCATGAACCACTGCCGGTACTTGTGGTCTTGAAGTCCAGTCACGACCACGCAGCGTATCCACCCGACTACCAGGGTGCAAAGGAACGGGGCAGCCGTCCCTGCCCCGGACGGCGGGGCGCACGTCCCGACAGCGGCAGACGGCCACGGCCGGGCCGTCGCTGCCGTCCCCGCCCCAGCGCGCACAGCCGCACGCGAGAGCTTGCGCCCGGCAGTCTCAGCCGGTGAAGCCGAAGTCGCCTTCCAGTGTGCCGATGGCGGCAAGCGGGCCACTCGGGACGCCCTGCCCGCCGCCCTGGTGACCACTGGAGCCCGCCGGCGCACTGTCCGTGCTGGAGTTGCCGTTGGAGCCCATCAGTCCGATGCCCCCGAGGAAGTTGGCGTTGGCGGCCGGGGCGCCGCCCGCCAGGGCCGCCCCGACAAGGAGCACGGTCGCAAGAGCGCGCTGAGTGTTCTTCACACCGAGGTGAACGACCGCTGCGACGCCGGGTCACGCAACCCCGCCCGCCGCCCCCGGGCCCTGGCACCGGCCGCGCCCGCACGGACCGCGCCACCGCCGCGCTCCCCACCGCCCGCACCCACGGCCCCCTCCCGAGCAGGATTCCCGATCCGGCGGACAGCCCACCGGCACCGGGAGGACGATGGACCCCGGCAACCCCCTGACCAGAACCACAGGGCGCAGAGACGGAGCCGACACCATGACGCAAGAGCGCAAGCCGGTCGCGACGCACTGGGGCAGCTACACCGCCGTGGTCGACTCCGGCCGCCTGGTACGCATCGAGCCCCACCCCGACGACCCCGCGCCCTCACCGATCGGCCCCGGCATGGTGAAGGCCGCCGACGACCGTGCCCGCGTGCTGCGCCCGGCGGTGCGCAGGGGCTGGCTGGAGGGCCTGCCGCGCACCGGGGACACGGCCCGGGGCTCGGACGCGTTCGTGGAGGTCAGCTGGGACAAGGCGCTGGCCCTGGTGAGCAGCGAACTGCGCCGTGTGCGCGCCGAGCACGGCGACAGCGCCGTGTTCGGCGGCTCCTACGGCTGGGCGAGCGCGGGCCGCTTCCACCACGCCCAGGGGCAGCTCCACCGCTTCCTCGCGCTCGGCGGCGGCTACACGGATGCCCGCAACACCTACAGCACCGCCGCGCTGGAGGTGGTCCTGCCGCACGTGATCGGCGGGCACCCGTGGAGCTACCAGTCGAGGATGCCGATGTGGGACGAGATCGCCGACCACGGCGAACTCGTCGTGGCCTTCGGCGGACTGGCCCTCAAGAACAGCCAGATCAACCCCGGCGGCCTGGCCCGCCACCAGACCCGCGACCTCCAGCGCCGCTGCCGCCAGGCGGGCGTGGAGTTCGTCAGCGTCAGCCCCATCCGCAAGGACACCGCCGCCTTCCTCGACGCCCAGTGGCTGCCCATCACCCCCAACACCGACACCGCCGCCATGCTCGGCATCGCCCACACCATGCTCGTCAACAACTGGCACGACGAGGACTTCCTCACCCGCTGCTGCACCGGCTTCGACCGCTTCGCCGCCTACCTCACCGGCGAGACGGACGGCACCCCCAAGGACGCCCGCTGGGCCGCACGCATCACCGGCATCGACCCCGAAACGATCACCGACCTCGCCCGCCGCCTCACCACCCGACGCTCCCTCATCATGGTCAACTACGCCATCCAGCGCGCCGACCACGGCGAACAGCCGATCTGGATGTCCGTCGTCCTGGCCGCCATGGCCGGCTCCATGGGCCGCCCCGGCGGCGGCTGGGGCTCCGGCTACGCCACCATGGACGCCACCGGCGTCCACCCCGACCGCCCCTTCGTCGCCACCATCCCCCCAGCCCCCAACCCCGTCACGGACTTCATCCCCGTCGCCAGGATCGCCGACACCCTCCTGCACCCCGGCCACGTCATCGACTACGACGGCCAGCGCCTCACCCTGCCCGACCTGCGCCTCATCTACTGGTGCGGCGGAAACCCCTTCCACCACCACCAGGACCTCCACCGCCTCGCCCGCGCCTGGCAGGCCCCCGACACCATCGTCGTCCACGAAGCCTGGTGGAACACCACCGCCAAGTTCGCCGACATCGTCCTGCCCGTCGCCACCAGCCTGGAACGCGACGACTTCGCCGCCGGCTTCTCCGACCCCCACCTCACCGCCATGCCCAAAGTCCGCGAACCCGCAGGCCAGTCACGCACCGACCACCACATCTTCGCCGACCTCGCCGCCCGCCTCGGCTACGAACACGAATTCACCCAGTCCCGCACCGAGACCCAGTGGCTGCGCCACCTCTACGAACAGACCCAGGCCGCCCTCACCCCCGGCCACACCCTGCCCGGCTTCGACGACTTCTGGCACAACCACACCGCCGAACTCCCCCCTTCCACCGGCCCCTTCCCCGGCAACTTCGCAGACCTGCGCGCCGACCCGCAACAACACCCCCTGCAGACCCCCTCCGGCCGGATCGAGATCTTCTCCGACACCATCGACTCCTTCGGCTACGACGACTGCGCCGGACACCCCACCTGGTACGAACCCGCCGAGTGGCTCGGCAGCGACCAGGCCCGCCGCTTCCCCCTGCACCTGATCTCCAACCAGCCCGCCTCACGCCTGCACAGCCAGTACGACAACGGCACCCACAGCCTCGACTCGAAGATCCACGGCCGCGAACCCGCAACCCTCAACCCCGCCGACGCCGCCGCACGCGGCATCCAGGACGGCACGATCGTGCGCATCCACAACGACCGCGGCAGCTGCCTCGCCGGCGCGATCCTCTCCGACACCGTCATGCCCGGCGTCATCCAGCTCTCCACCGGAGCCTGGTGGGACCCCGTCCACCCCGGACAGACCGGAACACTCGACCGCCACGGCAACCCCAACTCCCTCACCTACGACCGGCCCTGCTCCCGCCTGTCCCAAGGACCCAGCGCCCACAGCACCCTCGTCGACGTCGAACCCTACGACCAGCCCCTCCCCGACCTCCACGCCCACACACCCCCACACCTCAACCACTGACACCCACCCCCGCCAAACCCCCACCACACACCAGCCCATCAGCACAGCGCCCGCCGACAACCCCCGGCCGAAGCAACCGGGCCGGAACCGACTTGTCGACTCAGCTCCACCGAAGCCAAGCGATCACGGTGCCAGTCACCGCCGGTATGTGTCATCTATAGGCGGCAGTCGCAGCCAAGCGGCCAGGTGCGGTGGGCGATGGTGTCGCCGGGACGCAGGCCGCGGACAACGGGAGCGGAGATCACGACGGACAGGGGAGAACCCTCCTTCGGGCTGGCGCTGCGAGGTCGTCCATGTTGACTTGGACTGCCCCGATTTGCGTAGTCCTTTCAAGGGGTTGCTGTCTGCCGCAGGCGAACATGCCGAAGACCCAGGAGATCGGCGAGCTTCGCTGCGCCGACGCAGACCCGCACGCCTTCACCGGCAACCACCGGTAGTCGTACCGGGTCGCCGAGCACCGGCTTGCCCCGGCCCCGCCCGCAGGAGCGGCACAGCCACCGCGGCGAGCGCCGGACCGGGGGCGGTTCTCCGCCGCGCCCATGGCTCGGTGGGCGTCTCAGCGTGTCCTGCGGATGGCGTCGGTTGCCGCCTTGGCGATGGCGGCGGGGGCGCTGGAGGGCCGGGGCAGGTGGAGCAAGGTGGTCCCCGGTAGGTGGCGGGACTCCTTGTCGAGCGTGAGCTGGAGTACGGCGCAGCCGGCAGTGGTGAGGCGCCGGATGCGGGTGACCGCGTTGGCGGTTTCGTTGGGGGTGTACTTGGCGTCGGTGACGATCACCAGGAGGCGGCCGGCACCGGGGCGGCTGAGGTCGAGGCCGTGGTCGAGCGCATCGAGGGCGTCGCCCAGGTTGTGGCTGGCGCCGCGGGCGTCGAACGTCGTCACCCGCGCCGGCGCCCGGTGGCTGGGCCTGGTCAGTGCGGTCAGATGCGTGTCGTAGGCGATGGTGGCGGTGCGGGAGTCGGGGTCGGTCAGGGCCGCTGCACGGGCCACGATCCAGGCAGCGGATGCGACGGGACCGCAGGCGGCGCGCATGGAGCCGGAGACGTCCACCGCGATCCCCACCCGCAACGGCGGGGTGGGAGAGTGGCGGCGCCGGGTGGCGGTGAACGGCTCTGCGGTGGGCACCGCGCCGGCGGCGCGCTGGGCGTCGCGGGCGAGGGCCTGGCGCATGTTGAGGCGGCCGGGCGGGGTGGGGCTGGTGGTCCGTTCCTCGGTCCGTTCGCGATAGGCAGCGGCCCGGAGAGCGCGGCTCAGGCGCGCCGCAGCGGTTTGCTCAGCGGTGGTAGGCCGGCGGGTGCCGGTGACGGGGTTGCCGTAGGGCGCCGGTGTGCCGTCGGCGTTGACGGTTCCGCCGCCGGAGTTGAAGACCGACTTCGCGGTGGCGGCGGCCTGACGTCGCCGACTGGCCTGCTGGGCACGGTCCTTGGCCTGTGACCTTGCCCGGGTGGCCACGGCGTCGTCCGCGGCGGCCTGTGCCGCGAGGTCGGCACGGTCGTTGGCGGCCATGCTGTCCATGACGACCCCTGCGGCAGCGGACAACAGATCGGTGAGGTCCTCCGGCGGGGCGGGCAGGGACGGTGCAGCGGCGTCCAGAGCCTCGCACCAGTCCCGGGCGTGCGCGAGCATGGTGGTGGCGTCGTGGTCGGCGCACCGGTGTGCTGCGGTCCAGATGCCGGTGAGGGTGGCCAACAGGTCGGCGCCCAGGACCTGTTCGCACAGTTCGGCGACGGCTCGGGTCTCGCCGGCATCCAGGATGCCGACGTCACGGCGGCCGAGGATCAGGGCCGCCACGCTGGCGGCGTGCTCGACGCCCTGGAAACTCGGGTTGGCGATGTCGGGCATGACCAGGGTCCGAGCGCTGGTGCGCAGGTACGTGCGGTCCATCGGACGCCTGGTCAGGTGGGCGCCTTCGGCCCGGCTCTCCTCCAGCAGGAGCGCGGCCTCGACGACGCGCGGGTCCGCGCCGTCCGGCCGCTTCCAGACGGAGTGGGCCGCGTGGGCGGCCTCGTGGACGAACACCCCCCATGCGGCGGGATAGCGTTCCTCGTCGCCCACGATCCGCGGATGGACTTCGTGGGGTTGGAGGGGGGCGAACAGCTCGGCATCGAACTCGACCTCCCCCAGTCCGGGGAAAAACGCGGCCGGTGCGCCGCTGCGGGTGCCAGGGCGGCAGGTGACGAGCAGGTCCTGGCGGCCGGACAGGGCGACCAGGCGGTCGCCGAGCTCGGCTCCCACGCGCAGCCACGCGGCCGGCGACGTACGGGGCGATCGCCGGCATCCTCAACACCTG
>NZ_JBEZUT010000429.1:0-5935 GCF_040636595.1 Kitasatospora sp. NPDC036755 | reverse complement strand
GGCCCGGCCCGCGATGTCCTGCCACAACAACCGGCGGCGGACGGGATCGACGTCGTTGGTCGGCTCGTCAAGCACCATGATCCGGCACCAACAAGGTGCGCACCCGCGCCGAGGAGCTCCTCGGCAGCCCCGACGGCGCCGACGGCCCGGCCCGCCAGGCCGCCGCGGCCCGCGCCGAGGAGCTGGTCGCCACCATCGAGGCCCGCTCCGCCGCCGCCAGCGAGCAGCTCGGCCGCCTGCGCGGCGACGCCGAACGCTCCGCCCCCGCCGACGGCGAGGCGCACACCGAGCTGCCCGAGGACCTCGTCCCCACCGACCCGGAGCACGCCCAGGCCCTGCTGCGCACCGCCACCAGCCGCCTCGCCGAGCGCCGTGAGGCCCTGGACGCCGCCCGCACCGCCCACGCCGACCTCCAGCGCACCTTCGACACCGCCCAGGCCTCCGCCGCCGACTTCGACGAGCTGGCCGGCCAGCTGCGCGACGGCCTGCGCGACAACCAGGAGGACCCGGACGACGCGGTCGAGCCGTACCTGGGCTCGCTGGCCGAGGCCCGCACCGGCGTCACCGAGGCCCGCCGCGCCCTGCGCACCGCCGCCGGCGAGCTGTCCTCCTCCGAACTCGCCGTCCGCGACGCCGCCGACGCCCTCGTCCGGCACGCCAACGCGGCCCGCTACGAGGCCGTACGCACCCCCGCCCGCCAGCAGATCCGCGAACTGCCCGCCTCCGCGCTGCCCGAGCACGCCGCCGCCTGGGCCGCGGCCTTCGCGCCCCGGCTGCGGGTGCTCACCGACGAACTCGCCCAGCTGGAGAAGAACCGCGGCTCGATCGTGGACCGGCTGCGCGGCCTGGTCGAGTCCTCGCTCACCACCCTGCGCGCCGCCCAGCGGCTGTCCCGGCTGCCCGAGGGCCTGGGGGAGTGGTCCGGCCAGGAGTTCCTCCGGATCCGCTTCGAGGACCCGGACCACGCCACCCTGGTCGAACGCCTGGGCGAGGTCATCGACGAGGCCACCCGCGCCGCCGTCAAGAAGAACAGCGACCTGCGCCGCGACGGCATGTCCCTGCTGCTGCGCGGGGTCGCCGCCGCGATCGGCCCCAAGGGCGTCAGCGTCGAGATCCTCAAGCCCGACGCGGTGCTGCGTGCCGAGCGGGTGAGCGTCGGCCAGATGTCCGACGTCTTCTCCGGCGGCCAGCTGCTCACCGCGGCCATCGCGCTGTACTGCACGATGGCCGCGCTGCGCGCCAACGACCGGGGCCAGTCCCAGCTGCGGCACGCCGGCACGCTGTTCCTGGACAACCCGATCGGCCGCGCCAACGCCACCTACCTGCTGGAGCTCCAGCGGGCCGTGGCCGACGCCCTCGGCGTCCAGCTCATCTACACCACCGGCCTGTTCGACACGACCGCGCTGGCCGAGTTCCCTCTGGTGATCCGTCTGCGCAACGACGCCGACCTGCGGGCCGGCCTCAAGTACATCTCGGTCGAGGAGCACCTGCGCCCGGGCCTGCCCGCCGCGCCGGACCCGGACGGCCCGACCATCCACGGCGAGATCACCGCGACCCGGATGTTCAAGCGCCCCGCGGAGGTTCCCGCCCAGTCGTGAACTGGCTAGCGTGACGGGCATGCTGACGATCGCGCACCTCAGTGACATCCACCTCGGACAGGTCCACGCCCGGGACGGTGGCAAGCGCGCCCGGCGGCGGGCCGAGCAGGTGATGGCGTACCTCGACGCCCTGCCCGGCCCGCTGGACGCGGTGTTCGTCACCGGCGACCTCGCCGACCACGGCCTGCCGGAGGAGTACCGGGAGGTCGCCGAGGTGCTGTCCTCCCGGCATCCGGTGCTCACCTGCCCCGGCAACCACGACCGCCGCTCGCCCTACCGGGAGGTGCTGCTCGGCGAGGCGCCGGGGGAGGAGCCGGTCAACCGGCTGCACCGGCTGCCCGGCGCCGACGTGCTGATGCTCGACTCCTCCGTGCCCGGGCGGGACGACGGCCTGCTGGACGAGCCGACGCTGGACTGGCTGGACACCCAACTCGCCGAGGGGCGCGGCGAGTTGCCCGCCCTGGTGGCCTTCCACCACCCGCCGGTGGAGCTGTACGTGCCGTTCGTCGACCCGATCCGCCAGTTCGGGGGGGCGCGGCTGGAGCGGGTGCTGCGCCGGCACCCCCGGGTGGCCGCGCTGTTCTGCGGCCACTCGCACACCCCGGTGGCGACCGCCTTCGCCGGGCTGCCGCTGCTGATCGCCCCCGGTGTCGTCTCCACCGTCACGCTGCCCTGCGAGGGCGGGCGCGGCATCTCCTTCGACCACCCGCCGATGCTGGCCTTCCACGTCCTGGACGGGGAGCGCCGGCTCGCCACCCACTACCGGGCGCTGCCGGTCCGGGACTGACCGGCCGGGCGGCTACGGGTGGTTGGGCTGCACCCGGGCCTGGCGCGGCGGCTGCTGCTGCGGTCCCGGGCGCGGCTGCTGGTACGGCTGTTGGTACTGGTTCGGCTGCCGGCCGGGCCCGTACGGCCCCTGTTGCCCCGCGCCGCCGTACGGCTGGGGCTGTGGCTGCGCCGACTCGTACGGCTGCCGGTAGACCGAGGAGGAGTCGGGCCGGGGGAGCGGCCGGGCGGCCGGCGGTCCGGCGGGCCCCCGACTGCCCGCCATCGGGTGCGCGGAGCCCGGGGCCCGCATCCGCTGGGCCGCGATCTGGCGGGAGATCAGGATCTCCAGCAGGCACCACATGGTGCCGAACACCCCGAGCCCCATCGCGAGCAGAGCGGGCGTCAGCAGCCAACTGCCCGCGTACGAGGCCAAGGTCGCCACCACGACGCCCACCAGGGTGAAGGAGAGGCAGAGCACCGCCCGGACTGCGGCGGCGCGCACCTCGTCGGGCAGGCGGCGGCGACGGCGGCGGCGTGGCACGGACATCGGACGACCCCCAGGCGCGTGGCGCGTGTTCGGTGGAGCAGGTGAAGCATACGGAACGGGCGCACACGAAACGCACCCCTTCGGCTCACTCTGCCCCGCCGAACCAGGACTATGCGTCCGAAACCTCCGAACTGCCATCAAATCGTGTCATCCTGGCGGGTCGAGCCCCCCGGCTCAGTCCAGCTGGAGGTTGAGCTCCTCCAGTGCGCCGGTCACGATCGTGCGCATCGCCCGCTCGGCGTGGCCGGCGTCCTGGGCGCAGATCGCCTCCGCGACCTCGCGGTGCAGCCGGATCGCGTACGGCTCCGGCTGATCGGGCATCAGATGGTACTCGGTCCGGCCGGTGAGCACCGCCGCGACGGTGTCCCCGAGGTGGGCGAACATCTCGTTGCCGGAGGCGCGCAGCACCAGGGAGTGGAAGGCGATGTCGTGTTCGAGGAAGGCGTTCAGGTTGGCGGCCCGTGCGGTGACCGTCAGGTCCACGGCCAGCGAGCTGAGTGCGCGCCGGTCGTCGTCGCTCGCGTGGGTGGCGGCGAGCGCGGCCGCGGCCGGTTCGACGGCCACCCGCAGCGAGCCGAGCGAGCGCAGCTGGGCCGGGCGGTCGGCACCGGCCAGGCGCCAGCGGATCACCATCGGGTCGAAGACGTCCCAGAGGGACTTCGGCTGCACGGTGATCCCGACCCGCCGCCGGGACGCCACCATGCGCATCCCCTCCAGGATCCGCACCGCCTCCCGGACCACCGTCCGGGACACCCCGAAGCGGCCCTCCAGCTCCTCGCCGCGCAGTACCGCCCCCTCGGGGATCTCCCCCGACGCGATCGCCGGCCCGAGCTCGTCAAGCAGCCGCCCGGGCAGCCCCTGGATCTCCATCCGCCCAGCGTAGACGCCCGCCCCTCGGGTGCTCACGTCGCCCTGCGACCCAGACCACACCATAAAAGTATGACGATTTGGTTTCCGACACTTGAATACGTCATATCTTTGAGGCGATAGTGGCGGCCAGGCAACGAAGGAGCACCACCCCATGGCTCTCAGCGTCGAGAACCACGACCTTCCGACGACCCCTCTCACCGTCGTGGTGATGGGCGTCTCGGGCGTCGGCAAGACCACCCTGGCCCGCATGCTGGCGGACCGCCTCGACCTCCCCTTCGCCGAGGCGGACGACTTCCACCCCGCGGCCAACATCGCCAAGATGTCCGAGGGAATCCCGCTGGACGACGAGGACCGCGCCCCCTGGCTGCGCGCCATCGGCGCCTGGCTCAAGGAGCGGACCGAGGCCGGCACCGGCGGTGTGGTCACCTGCTCGGCGCTGAAGCACCGCTATCGCGACACCCTGCGCGCGGCCTGCCCGGGTGCCTACTTCCTGCACCTCAGCGGTGGTCACGAGCTGGTCGAGGACCGGCTCAGCCACCGCACCGGCCACTTCATGCCGTCCTCGCTGCTCGACTCGCAGTACGCCGCCCTGGAACCGCTGGCGGCGGACGAGCGCGGCGGCGTCCTGGACGTCGGCCCGTCCCCCGAAGAACTCGTCGAGATGGCCGCGGCGCTGCTGCGGCCCGTCAATGGAGACCTCGCGTGAGCATTGCCCCCACCCTGCTGGCGGCCGCCCCACCGGTCCTGCCGCACACCAGCAGCGACTCCCAGCTGCTGATCGCGGTGCTGCTCAGCATCGGTGCGATCGTCGTACTGATTACCAAGCTGAAGCTGCACCCGTTCCTCGCCCTCACGCTCGGCTCCGGTCTGCTGGCCGCCGTCGCGGGTGCCCCCTTCGACAAGCTGCTCAGCAGCTTCTCCACGGGCTTCGGCTCCACCGTCGCCAGCGTCGGCCTGCTGATCGGCCTCGGCGCGATGCTCGGCAAGCTGCTCGCCGACTCCGGCGGCGCCAACATCATCGCCGACACCGTGCTCTCCCGCACCGGCAACAAGGCGCTGCCCTGGGCGATGGCGCTGATCGCGGCCGTGCTCGGCCTGCCGCTGTTCTTCGAGGTCGGCGTGGTCCTGCTGATCCCGATCGTGCTGCTGGTCGCCCGCCGCGGCAACGTGCCGCTGATGCGGGTCGGCATCCCGGCCCTGGCGGGCCTGTCGGTGCTGCACGGCCTGGTGCCCCCGCACCCGGGCCCGCTGGTCGCCGTCGACGCGTTGAAGGCCGACCTCGGCATCACCCTGGCGCTCGGCCTGCTGATCGCCGTCCCGACCCTGATCATCGCCGGCCCGCTGTTCGCGCGGCTCGCCGAGCGCTGGGTCGGCCCGCTGGAGATCCCGGCGGCCACCGCGCCCGAGGAGACGACCAAGCACGACCGCACCCCGTCGTTCGCCGCGGTGCTGGCCACCATCCTGCTGCCCGTCGTGCTGATGCTCGGCAAGGCACTGGCCGACGTGGTCATCGACGACCCGAAGGCGCTCGGCCAGCGGGTGTTCGACTTCATCGGCTCCCCGCTGATCGCCCTGCTCGCCGCGACCCTGCTCGGCATGGTGACCCTCGGCAAGGCGGCCGGTTTCGACAAGGCCCGGATCTCCGACACCGTCGGCAAGTCGCTCGGCCCGATCGCCGGCATCGTGTTCATCGTGGGCGCGGGCGGCGGCTTCAAGCAGACCCTGATCGACGTGGGCGTCGGCAACGCGGTGAGCGAGTGGTCCGGCAAGTGGCACATCTCGGCGCTGCTGCTGGGCTGGCTGATCGCCGTGCTGATCCGCCTGGCCACCGGCTCGGCGACGGTCGCCACGATCACCGCGGCCGGCATCGTCTCCCCGCTCGCCGCCGACATGTCCTCGACCCACGCGGCCCTGCTGGTGCTCGCGATCGGCGCCGGCTCGCTGTTCCTCTCGCACGTCAACGACGCCGGCTTCTGGCTGGTGAAGGAGTACTTCGGGATGAGCGTCGGGCAGACGCTGAAGTCCTGGTCGGTGATGGAGACGGTGATCTCGGTGGTCGCCATCGCCCTGATCATGCCGCTCAGCCTGATCATCTAGCGCGCCGGGCGAGCGGCCGCCGCGCGCGGCCCCCGCGCCGCGCGCCCCCCACCAC